>CAYSHJ010001234.1:0-3565 GCA_964430385.1 uncultured Planctomycetaceae bacterium | reverse complement strand
TCTCGGGCAAGCCGATCGACGTCTTCAACAACGGCCAGATGCGCCGCGACTTCACCTTCGTGGACGACATCGTCGAGGGCGTCGTCCGCGTCGCCGACAACATCCCGACCGGCAATCCGAATTGGAGCGGCGATCATCCCGACCCAGCGACCAGCAAGGGACCGTACAGGGTCTACAACATCGGCAACAACCAACCGGTCGAGTTGCTGTACTTGATCGAGACGCTCGAAAAATGCCTCGGAAAAACGGCGCAGAAGAACCTGCTGCCGATGCAACCGGGGGATGTCCCAGCCACCTATGCCGACGTCGATGATCTGATCCGAGACGTCGGCTTCAAGCCGGCGACGCCGATCGAAGTCGGAGTGGCGAAATTCGTGGAGTGGTATCGGGCTTTTCACGGGGTTTGATTGGGTTTCGAGAGTCGAAGGTAAAAGATGGTGGGTAAAAGATGAGACAAGGGGCTGAGGGATGCCAATTACGGTCCATGCTCCGATTCGTCGGCTCAGTCAGGAGGAATTTGGGCAGGCGTCGTTTGCTGTGATGAAAGAGGTGTTTCGATTGCGGGAAGAATTGGGACCGCATTTCACGGAGGAGATTTTCAAGAAAGCATTGTTGATTCGAGTGCCTGACGTGCGGTTGGAGGTTCCAGTGGAAGTGACGTTTGACAGCTTCCAAAAGTGGTACTCGCTGGATGTCCTGCTTGGCGAAGGGGGCCTCTTCGAGTTCAAAAGCGTCGATGCGTTCTCACCCCGACATTCCGGGCAACTTCTCAACTATCTTTTGCTGTGCGACTTCGCGCACGGCAAACTCGTCAATGTTCGCCCCCGGCAAGTCCAGCACGAATTTGTGAACGCGCCGTTGTCTCGTTGCGAACGGCAACGGTTTTCAATTGAATACGAAAACTGGGACTCAGAAATTCCTGGCGCGGCCTTCCTTCGCGAAACGCTTCTGGCATTGCTGCACGATTGGGGAGCAGGACTCGAAGTGGCGTTGTACGCCGAGGCGCTGGTTCATTTTCTCGGCGGCCCCGATAAAGCGATTGGTCGCGCCGATGTTCTTCTGGACGGTCAGACGGTCGGTTCGCAGCGATTTCGCCTCGCCGCTCCCAGTGTTGCATTCAAGCTCACTTCCTTCGAACACGTTTCCGACACTTTCGAAAACAATGCGGTCCTACTGCTGAAGCACACAACCCTCGATGCAATCCTCTGGGTCAACATTTCGCAACGAACCGTCACACTCAAAACGATCAGGCAATGAAGGTAGAAGATGGTTAGTAAAAAATGAGACATGGGCTGAGAGCTGCCAATTACGGCGAGTGTTCCGGTTCGTAGGTTCGATCAAGAAGAATTGAATATATCTCGTTTGCGTGACGAACCTTGCGCACGGATAGCTGGTCAATGTCCGCTCCCGACAAGTTCAATCTGCTCATTAGCTCTCCGCCTCTATCGCAAAATGCCCGATCTTTTACCCCTCATTTTTTACCTTTCCTCAATCCCAAGTGAGCATTCCGATGGTCATTCGCAAAGGCATCATCCTGGCCGGGGGCTCCGGCACTCGGCTATATCCGGCGACGCAGGTCATCAGCAAGCAGTTGCTGCCGGTGTTTGACAAGCCGATGGTGTATTACCCGCTGGCCACGCAGATGCTGGCCGGGCTGCGGCACATTCTGGTCATCAGTACGCCGCATGACTTGCCGCTGTATCGGCGATTGCTCGGCGACGGCTCGCAGTGGGGAATGACGTTCGAGTACGCCGAGCAACCGAACCCCGGCGGGTTGTCGCAAGCGTTCCTGATCGGTGAGGAATTCCTCGCGGGTGATCCGGCGTGCTTGATCCTCGGTGACAACATCTTTTACGGGCATCAACTCTCGCAGCAGTTGCAGCGAGCGGCCGAGCGAGACACCGGTGCGACGGTCTTCGCGTACCACGTCCGCGATCCGGAGCGATACGGCGTCGTCGAATTGGACTCGACCGGCAAGGCGCTCAGCATCGAAGAGAAGCCGAAGCAACCCAAGTCGAACTACGCGGTCACCGGCTTGTATTTCTATGACCAACACGTCTGCGACATCGCCAAGTCGCTGAAGCCATCGCCACGCGGCGAACTGGAAATCACCGACCTCAACCGCGTGTACCTCGAACGGGGCGAGTTGCAGGTCGAAATCTTTGGCCGCGGGACAGCCTGGCTCGACACGGGCACTCACGAATCGCTGACCGAGGCCAGTCAGTTCGTGAGCGTGCTGGAAACGCGACAAGGCTTGAAGATCGCCTGCCCGGAAGAGATCGCTTGGCGCATGAAGTGGATCGACGACGACCAGGTTCGCCGCCTTGCCGAGCCGATGAAGAACAACAGCTACGGCCGCTATTTGCTCGACCTCGTCACACGCGGCGAGTGAGCCAGTTCGTAGTTCCGCCTTCAGGCGGCAGGCACCGGCTCCAGCCGGAACTACAGCCCTTGTTGCCGCAACTCCGTCGATGAAACATCACGACGAAACTCGCTGGCGGGAATTTCCTCGAAGAGTCCTTGCGCCGCGGCGGGCAGTTCCAATTCTGACAACGTGCAGAACTCGTTGCCTCGGCAGCGACCACCGACCAAGAACCGGCAGCCGTTCGTGCGAATCTCGTCGAGCGCGGCGATCATGGCCGCTTCGCTGTGGCCGTAATACTTCGGCTGAGCGATCCGCTCGGCCGTGTCGAAGCCAACCACGAAAACGACATGGGGCAGCACTCGCGACTTTTCGACAAACGTCGGGGCGGACGTCAGCGCCAGCGGCCGTGCGCGGAATTGGCGGCAACGCTGCTCTAGCGTCAAGAAATCGAGCGGCGGCTTGTCGACGTTGACCACCGACATCTCAAACGCCACTCGTCCGCCGAGCTTTCGTTCGGCCACGCCTGCTAATTCGAGGTGCCCTTCGTGCAGCGGATTGAATGCGCCGCACAAAACGGCTGCGGGAGTTCCCCATGCAGACGGCGTCAGTTCCGAGACGATCTCGCCGCTCGGCAACGACCACGCGATCGGGATGCGACCGAAACAGACTCCCGAAATCAGCGGGTGAGCCGTGATCGCTTCATGAGTCAGTTCGTCGTTCATGGTCAATGCCAGGTCGAGCGAGTGATGCACGCCGCACGCCTCGGCCGCCGCGCGCAGGATCAGATTCGCGACCACTCGCTCTTCGCCCGCGCGGTCGCGATGACCTTTGTCGAATCGCACGCTGAACAGCCATGTCGCCACAGTCGTCTGCGCCGCGACCCAGGCTCGATGTTCGCCGCGTTTCGGACGATTGCTGACGAGCGACGCGGTGCCACTCAACCCGATCGGCTGTTCCGCCGACGAGTCTAACTGCCGAGCGTGCCGCAGCGCCACCGTCGCCATCGCCAGCGCCGTCTCGCGACTGCAAGAGCGTTCCGGCTCGTGACCCAGCCAGTGCGTCAACGCCGACGGTGAATAAGGGACGACGGCTTGTAACAGCCATGCGGAGCCGCCCGGCACCGCGAGCAAATCCGAGATCGCGAGGCTGCCTCCGCCCGTCACGGCGACAACCGCCTTGCGGCCACTGCGGTGAATCGCG
>CAYSHJ010001233.1:0-3614 GCA_964430385.1 uncultured Planctomycetaceae bacterium | reverse complement strand
GAGCGTTTCAGTGGAGCGAGACGCGGCTCTTAATTGTGCCACTTCTTGCCGCTTCCGTGCCGAAGACCTTGGGTCTGATGGCGCTCGGCGCAAGCGCATGGCGGTTCGGCATCCTTCGTGAACCGCAAAGGCACCGGGGCCTGCTTTGGGGGACCGCGATCGTCGGTGGCATCGTCGGCGGATCGGCGACGATCTCGTTGGTGTATTCGGACGCAACGGGAGCGGCGACTGCGATTTCGCGCGTCCTTCTTGAGGCGGCCTCGTATGTGCCGCTGGCGCTGGCTTATACAGCGGGCTTACTGCTGACGCTTCAGGTGCCATCGACCATTCGGATCGTCAGACCGTTCGTCGCCATCGGGCAGATGGCGCTGACGAACTACCTCTTGCAGTCTGTGATTCTCAGCCTCGTCTTTCATCCCTATGGGCTTGGGTTGTACGGCCGCCTCGGCGCGGCGGAAGCGGTGCTGGTGGGCATGGCGATTTACGTCGCGGAAGTCGCATTCAGCCTGGCTTGGCTGAGCCGCCATCGGTTCGGTCCGATCGAGTGGCTCTGGCGCTCTCTGACCTACGGTTTCAGGCCGGCGATGCGTTTGCCTCACTGATCGCGATGTTGGGCGCCGTCCGGAGACTCGTCGAATCACTACTCGGAGGGTGACCGGGAAAAGAATGAGAGCCTCGACTTCGCGAGAAGCCGAGGCTCTGGGTGTTTTGCGAGTCTGGTTGATTGCGACTACGGCGCATCCGGTCCGGCACAGCGGATCAGGTGATCGTGGTCGATGTAGACCACGTCTTCGGTCTGATCCGTGTGCGTGAACGGCACGGGCCAGTTCGAGCGGAGCGTCTTGTCGTAGTACACCGTGCATTTGTAGTGACAGTGATGCAGTCGGGCCGGTCCAGCGAGCGGATAGAAACGGCATTCATCGACACGGTCCACGATCGGTTCGACCACGATGCGGACGTTGTTGCGAGCCGTCTCGGCCAGGAACGCGAAGCCGCCCTTCGATTGGTCCGGCAATGCGCGTATGACTTCATCGGGCGACGGTGGGTCGAGGCAGAACAGTGGAGCGTTCTCGCCTTCAACCGGATCGAGGATCGGTACTTTTGAATATCGCTCCTCTTCCCAGTACGTGTCTTCGATTTGCTGGCTGTAGTACGGGCTGACAGGAATCAGCGGCGTCGTGATCCAGAATCCGCAGAAGTCCACCACGTTGACCACGGCTCCAAAGAAGATTTTGCAACCACTGGTTGTGGTCACCAGCAGACACAGCAACGTCAATAAAGAAAGCCGTCGAATGAGCTTCATGAGTGACACCTCGCCCGGATTCGGTTCGGAAGGCCCCAGTTGTTCATCGACTGTTAAACCTTGCCGACTTTGGGATCTTTTTCGGTTTTATCGGTCGCGCCGGCAGAAATCAGAGGTCAGACATCAGAGGTCAGACATCAGAGGTCAGAAATCGGAGGTCAGACAAGCAAAAAACCTCCGGGCGTAATGTCCTCGGAGGTTCGGCATTGGAGCGTTCGACGAAACGATTCGGCCGCGTTACCAGTTCTTCGGATGCAGGAACCACCACCATTTGTCGGTACGCGACCGGAAGTTGAGATTCCATTTGCCGTCGTCCCATTCGAGCGACGCGGATCGCCAGCCCAACGGCACCTGCGGGTACGGATAGAAGGGTCCAATGTACGGCCAGGCACTGGCACTGTACTCCTTCGGGTACGTGATGGCCGCGGAGTTCGGATACTGGGCATAGCTGGGCCAGGCGTAGTTCGGCAGGTTGGGCATGTCGTACACTTGGTGTGACGGTCCGTGGGCCATCGGCACCGGCATCCCCATCGCGGGCATACCGCCGCCGCCACCCATCGGGCCAGCCTCCTGATTGAAGGCGACCTGCTGCATTGGCGGACGCATCGGCACACCATTCGGTGCGGGGCGACCCGCCTGGTGAGCGATGTTGCGCGCCACGGTGACTTGGTTCTTGACCTGCTCGACCCCGGGCACTTCGGATACCGTCTGAGTGATTCTGGCGCGCTGTTCCGGATTCGCCACGGCACCGCCGAGAAGGGCTTGACCGTCATGGAAGCGAACTTCCAAGTCGTAGCCACTCATCCCGGCTTTACCCAACGCGGCGGCGATCCGTTCCGCCATTTGCTGGTTCGTCGGCGGCACCGAAGCTGGCGCCGTTTCAACCGGCCGACTCGCGGCGATCCGTTGCGCCATTTGCTGGTTCGGCGGCGGCACGGCCTGGGCCATGGACGTCTGCTGAATCTCGTCGTCCGCGACATTCGCCGGCTGTCTCGCGACCGCCTTGGGCGGTGTCACAATGAGACGGTTGTTCACTCTCTTGACGCCTCGAAGTTTTGAGACAACCTCTGTGGCTTTCGTCTTTTGAGCCGGGTCGACGACTTCACCCGTCAGTGAAGCGACGCCCTCTTTGACTTCGATGCCGATGTCATAGCCTATAAGCTTGGAAGCTCGTAGCGCTTCAGCAACATCGTTGGCCACATTTTGATTCTTTTGTTTGGCCGCTTGTTGTTGTTGGGCTGGCGAGCCCCACAAGGCCGCGTGCGTGACAGCAGGTGTGGCGGCCAGCAGTCCCATCGTCACCAGCCATTTGCCGAGATGTCGCATGAACCACTCTCCTTCGTGTTCGACGTTGCCTCAGCTCACCGAGCCGATCTGTTCCCGATGACGACGATCTTGAATGCGGCTTGCGCAGTCCAATCGCTTTTCTATGAATCGGTCAGAGGAGTCCGGTTACACAAACTTTTCTGATTGCTTCGACAAAAATGGTGTCGAGTCATCCCTCGCCCGCGTTGGACCGGCGTCAAGAATTTGCTATCCTCCCGCCCCTCAACGACGAGATCAGTGCCGGAAGCAGTTCTGACACAGAAATCTCTGACAAACTGACGTATCCTGACGGGAAGCTGGAAAACATGAAGAGCCGTTTGGAATTGCGCAAGATGGCCGAAGCCGCGGAAGCTCGTGAAGCCGACGGGGATGAGGCTGAAAAAGGGGACAAGAAGCGAAAGAAGGCAACTGCGGCCAGCGCGAAGAAAGCCCCCAAAGCGAAGAAGTCACGCGCCAAGCCGGTGGAACGCCGCCGCATCGTGTGGGTGATCTTCAACAACACCCAGAAAGAAGAGGGACGCTTTCCCTACGATCAGCGGAAGGAAGCGGACGAGAAGATTGAACTGCTACGATCAAAGAGCAAGCGGCTGTACTGGCTACAGGCCGTGAAAGAAGCCATCGGTGGCGCGGCTCCCCCCCCCGGAAGCAAGGTTGTCGTTGCGGCGAGCAAACCGCCGGAGGCCGTCGTCGAAGAGGCTGAGGAAGAGGAAGAGGAGGAGGAAGAGGAAGAGGAAGAGGAAGAGGACGACGACGACGAATAATAATCATCGGCCGCTGTTCTCACCGGAACTGCTCCTGTCGCGTCAACAAAAAAAGCACCCGTTGTCAGGCGGGTGCTTTTTTATTCAACGGCCCGACAGGTCATTGGAACGAGGCGGTGTAGCGGGCTTCTAGTTGGGCGAGGAGCATGGGGCGTTGTTTCTTGGAACGCGCTCGTTTCATGGTGTGACGGCGGCAGAGCGCAGTTTGTTCGCTCGCGGGGCGG
>CAYSHJ010001232.1:0-3881 GCA_964430385.1 uncultured Planctomycetaceae bacterium | reverse complement strand
CGTCGGCCGCTCCGGGAAACGCCCGAGTCGGGAGCGCATTCGGATTGAGCGGATCGGCCAGGAACGTCGTAGCCGCGTCCTCGGACTTCGGCATCTGAGTCGAAAGGTTTCCGCCACTGTGCAGGAAGTACGACGTCGGCTGGTTCTTGATCGGCCAATCGTTCGTCTCGCGCCAGATGTTGCCAACGTAGCCGTCACGCTCCGCGTGACGAGCTGAAAGTCCATTCGACGTCTTCTTCGAAGCGGCCGTCGGTGAAGCGTTCGGCTCATCACGCGGAGCGTGATGGCTACATTCGCCCATGACGTAATAGCGCACGATCGGATCACGCTCGACGCCGTTGTCGATCCCTTTGAGGTGATGATCGAACCAACGAATAAGATGTTTCTCGGCATCGAATTTGGCGTTTTCGGGATACGTCAGCTCACTGACTTGACTCGCATTCTTGCCGAGATACCCGCCGTGCAGCCACGGGCCGATGAGCAGTTGCTGCCGACCGCGCGAGTTCGGACCGGCACGATGTTGGCGGCCGCGAAAACTCTCGATCGAGCCGATGTTCATGAAGTCGTACCAACTGCCGATCGTGAAGCAGGGGACGTTCATCTTGTCGAAGTGACGCGAGCAATCTTCCTGCTGCCAGTACTCGTCGTAGGTCGGGTGCTGGAACCACTCGGCCAACTGTTGGCGATTTTGTTCGGGCACGCGGCAGACGGCGTCCATCGTCTTGAAACGCTCCGGCCGAGTCGTCCCGCCGATGCGATAGCCTTCTTGAAACAGGCTCAGTCCGGTGTCAATCATGTATTGAGCGGCCAAGTGCGGCGGTTGTGCGACCGCGAGGAAATTCTGAGCAAAGCCGGCCTGCGAACTTCCAAACGTTCCAATCTTACCGGTCGACCATTTCTGTTTGGCGAGCCACTCGACCGTGTCATACCCGTCTTGCAGATCGCCCCAGCCCAACGCTCGATAACCAACCCACGTCCCTTCCGACAGTCCCGCACCGCGAAAATTTTCTGCGCACACGACGTAGCCCGACTTCGCCAGCCGCGCATTCGCTTGCCGAGTGCTCGCGCCCTTCAGGTCGGCATAGCGTTGCTCGTACAGCACTGGCCACGGACCGTCGCCTTCCGGGAAATACAAATAGGCCGAGAGCCGCTGGCCATCGCGCATCGGGATCATCACGTGCTCTTCACGCACCGGTCCAAGGTCCACGTTGTCCGCCGCGAGCAGGGCGTCTTGCACGATGAACAGACACAGCGCCGCAAAAATGGTCTTCGACATTTCGCAATTCCTTCGCTTGAGTGTAGGCGGCTCTCGGCGAGAGCCGCATTTGTGGCGAGGTTCGCTCGCGAATCCCGCTCTCGGCGAGAGCGGGCTACACTTGCGCGATGCTCGCGTTACGCTGTTGCCGTTTTGTAGGTTGGGCACTCTCGCCCAACCCTGTCCGAAGTACAACCGCACCAACGAATGACGGGCAAGAGTGCCCATCCTCCGGCCAAGACAGGCTAAAGCTTGAACTCCAGTTCTGCCACTTCGGGAGCCAAGGAAATGGCTCGTTGCAACCCGCTGTTCTTGATGCTCTTGGTCGCGAGTGCTTTGGGCGCGGAACCTCTGCCGCGCATTCCGCCGAAGGAACCGGACCAGACGCTCAAAACGTTGGTCGTGCGCGACGTGACGTTCACGGCAACACGTTCCTCTCCCCACCCCCCCTCGCGGGGGTGGCTCGCGGGATTCTGCACTACTTTGTACCGGGGTGCGTCTGTCGAATTTGTACCGGGGTGCGTCTGTCGAACGTCGTGCAGAATCCTGTCGTCCACCGGCACAAGGCCGGTGGGGAGAGAAATCGGAGTTCACCATGCCGCGTTTTCGCATTTGGGATTTGCACTGCCATTTGCTTGGTGTGGCCGGCCGCACGCCAGAAGAGAAAATGGCAACGATGCTGGAGATCGCCGATCGGCATGGCATCGAGCGGCTGTGTTTGTTCTTCAGCAGCACGTGGTCGAAGACTCCGACCACGGACGAACTGCGCAAGGACAACGACTTCGTGATGCAGGCGATGTCGCATTGGGCCGAACGGACGTACGGCTTCTGCTACGTCAGCGGCGAACATGTCGAGTTCAGCCTGGACGAGATGGATCGCTGCATCAAGAACGGCCCGATGGTCGGTATCAAGCTGTGGGTTGCGAAGAGGGCCAGCGATCGCGACATCGACGCGATCATTCGCAAGGCGGCCGAACTGAAGGCCGTCATTTTTCAGCACACGTGGCTCAAGCAAGACGGCACGCAGTATCCCGGAGAGTCGACTCCACAGGACCTTGTCGAGTTGGCGAAGCGACATCCAAACACACACTTCGTCTGCGGCCACGCCGGCGGCCAGTGGGAGTTAGGCATCCGCGCTATCCGCTCGTCGCCGAACGTGTCGATTGAGCTGGCTGGCTCCGACCCAACCGCTGGCTTTACGGAAATGGCAGTCAGAGAACTCGGCCCCGAACGCATCATCTACGGCAGCGACAGCGCCGGCCGCAGCTTCGCCTCACAACTTGCGAAAGTCCACGGCGCAGCGATTCCCGACGAGGCCAAGAAGATGATCTTCGGCGAGAATCTTCGGCGGTTGATCGAACGCGCGTTGGCGGCCAAGAAATAGACTTCCAGATAAGGCCCAGTCCACTTCCCCATTCCTTCGCGAACTTTGCGACCTTCTGTTAAGGAGTTTCCTCATGCACCCCAAGTTTGAACAAGCTGACCGACTGAGCCGCGAATTGATTGGCGCCGCGATCGAGGTCCACAGAATTTTGGGGCCTGGCTTGTTGGAGCGCATTTACGAACGGTGTCTGCTACGCGAATTGGAACTGCGTGGACTTCACGCCATCAATCAGGAAGAAGTGCAGATCGACTACAAGGGCGATGTCTTCAAAGAAGAACTCCGATTCGATGTGTTGGTCGAGGGCTGTCTGTTGGTCGAAGTCAAAGCGGTTCAGGAAGTGCATCCCATTCACAAGGCCCAATTGCTGAGCTACATGAAGTTGCTCGGCATTCCGCTGGGACTGGTCATCAACTTTCACGAAGTCCGCTTGGTGGACGGGGTCTCACGGATGATTCTACGCGGCGCGGACAAACAAGTCTGAGTTTTAAACAGAAGGTCGCAAAGGTCGCGAAGAGTTTTCAAGAACGATTCGGGATGAATTTGTGAGATGATTGATGATGAGTTCTTCGATTGACAGTAATGTGTACTTGGGCCATTGGCCGTTTCGGCGGTTGGCGTTTGATGAATCGGCAGCGCTTGTTGAGAAGCTGAAGTCGCGCGGCGTCACGCAGGCTTGGGTCGGCAGCTTCGACGGGCTGCTGCATCGCGACATCGCGGCTGTTAATCAGCGTTTGGCTGACGAGTGTCAACGGCCGGGCTTTGAGATGCTCCGGCCGTTCGGGTCGATCAATCCGGTATTGCCGGATTGGGAGGATGACTTACGGAGATGCCACGAGATGCACCGCATGCCTGGCGTTCGGCTGCATCCGAATTATCACGGCTACACGCTGGACGACGCTCGGTTCGCCGAGTTGTTGCGGCAAGCGAGCGAACGTGAACTGATCGTGCAACTGGTGTTGTCGATGGAGGACGAGCGGACTCAACACGCGGTGTTTCACGTGCCACATGTGGATGCGAAGCCGCTGGCCGCAATCGTCGCCAAGTTGCCGAAGCTGCGGTTGGTCCTCTTGAACGCGTTTCGTTCAATGCGAGTCGCTGGGGCAGCCGAATTGGCGCAGACGGGACAAGTGTGGTTCGACATGGCAACCCTCGAAGGAATCGCCGGAGTGACGAAACTCGTCGAGATGGTTTCGGCGGAGCGTGTCTTGTTTGGTTCGTTGTCGCCATTGTTTTACTTTGAGT
>CAYSHJ010001231.1:0-14666 GCA_964430385.1 uncultured Planctomycetaceae bacterium | reverse complement strand
CATTCGGGCGAGCGAATCGGTGCCGCCGGAATCGGCCTCGGCCGGAACGGCGAAAGGGAGAGTGAAGGCGCTGGTTGCGAAATGGTTACCGTCAGCTCATCCGACCGAGCCGAAGACGCGCGAACAGCTTGAGCAGGAGCTGGGCATTCCGGCCGTGGCCATGACGGTCGTTGGCTTCGGAAGCCTTGCGATCGGCCTATTTATGTTCTTGGCGATGTTGATGAATTTCAGACGCGTCGGTGACGAATTTGGGTTCTTCACCGTGATGACGCTCGCAGCCGGGGTCGTCTCGGCATACACGGGGCTGTCGCTGAAGAGCCTGCAAAATTTTCGGTTCGCAGTCGTTGGCAGCATTATGTTGCTGGCGTTGTTCGGAGTGTTGTGGCTGGCGACGCTGCCATTCGCAATTTGGACGTTGCTGATTCTGAGGCATCCCAGTGTGCGGAGCCATTTCACCGACGTGTCCCTGAGCGATAGCCGCGCTTGGACGACTCTGCGAAACACAGCATCTTCTCTTTGGCAGCGTTGCCGCGACTTCGCCCAAAACGCGTGGCCGAAGATTCGCCGAACAGGCTCGAACGTGGCGGGAGCAGCTCCCGGAGCCTTTCAGAGAGTGGTCGCGGTTAGTCAACGCAAAGACTTAACCTGCGGCGTGATCTTTCTGAGTCTGGAGTGCCTGTGGTCGCTGTGGTGCATTGGTGTGGTGATCGCGATTCTGCTCGGTGCGCGAGTTGTGCCTGTGGACGCCCGATTTCCATTCGAGCCAACTCACTCGGTCTGGATCCCTGTGGGGAGCGCCGCTTTCGGCTGGGTTTTGGGCACCATTCTGCTGCTGCGACACTGCGGACGCTGGCTCCGTTCGCCCGGCTCACTCAACCGTTCGGAACGCCTCGCTTTGCCCACGGAAGGACTGCTGGCCCTGGCGTTCATGTCATTCCTCCTGGCACTGGTCATGTCGTTCGGGACCGCGGATCGCCTGTCGCTCAGCCAGTTTCGCGTTCCTACGGTGCAACAAGCCTTTGACCGCACAGTTTTGATCGTGGCTCTGCAACTGGGCTTCGACCTGGCCATTGGCGTTTGCCTCGCTCTGATGCATTGGACGTCCCGCACGCGAATGATTCGCTGGACGTTGTTCATCAGCACGATTCTGTACCCGTTTGCCCTCGCCACCAGCCTGCTGGAACGGGACGAAGGCGTGCATTGGACACCCTTCGTCCCAATCTGGCTGGGCGTCCCCATCGGCATCTGGGCAATGATCGCGTCGCGAACTGATGCGCGACCTGCCGAACCGAGATTGGCCATGCCCGACGAGTCCGCAGCGGCGCCAGTGTGAAACGTAGCTGAATTCGCCAGAATTCAGTTCGGACTCTGGCGAGTTCCGCTACACCCTTTAGCGAGTCGCGAACTTCTGAATGCGGTGGTTGAACGCATCGACGACAAAGAATTCGCCGCGGTTGTTGAAGGCGAGGGTGTGTGGGGCGAAGAATTTGCCTGGTTCGGAGCCTTGGCTGGATTGCAGGCCGCCGAGCAGTTTGCCGTTGGTGTCGAACTGTTGAATGCGGCCGTTGATCGACGCGACCCAAACGTGATCGTGCGGATCGACGGTGATGCCGATGGGGCCTTCGAGGTTGGCGACTCGGTCTTTGAACCCGGCGAACTTGCCGCCGAAGCCACCCGGTTCGTCTTTCAGACTGCCCCACGACAGGATCGGCTTGCCGTCGCGAGTCAGCTTCTGGACTCGGCCCATCATCCCTTCGGTCGTATAGAGCTGGCCGGCTTTGTCGAACGCCAGAAACTGCGGGCCGCCGACGCGCGATTTGGGATTGATGTTGCCGCCGAACTGGCCAGGCTGAGTGCCGTACTCGCCAAATTTGGCGAGGAATTTTCCGTGCTTGTCGAAGACCTGCACGCGGCGATTCGTTTGGTCGGCGATACCCACAGAACGGTGCTGCGAAAAGCGAGAATCATGATTCGTGCCACAGTTCACGGAATGTGAGTCCAAGCGGCGTCGAGTGGTCGGCCTCAGTTCAAGGTCATTTCTTCTCCACGACCCAAATATTCTTGAAGCGGATGGGGTTGCCGTGGTCTTGGATATAGATCGGGCCGGGTTCGGGGCCTTCGGGGACGGGAGCGGCGGTTGTGGCTTTGGGGAGTTCGACGTTTTCGTGGATGAGCACGCCGTTGTGGCGCACGGTCAATTGAGCGTTGGTCGTCTTCTTGCCATCGCTGTCGTACTTCGCGGCGGTGTAGTCGACATCGTAGGTTTGCCAAGTCAGGGGTGGGAAGCACATATTCGTGCCGGGCTTCTTAATCGTGTAGATGCCGCCGCACTCGTTGTGCTCGCCGGAGAGGCCGAAGCTGTCGAGGATTTGCACTTCGTAACGACCTTGCATGTAGCAGCCGCTGTTGGCTCGCTGCTGACCGCGAGCGGCGGGTATGTACGACAGTAGGAATTCCAGGTGTAATGAAAAATCTTGGAACGATTGCTTGCTGGTGAGACCTTGCGACATCAGGCCGTCGGCGAACTTCTTGGGATCGGTGAAAGCGTCGCCCGACTTGCCATCGAACAGCACGACGGCTCCTTCCGGCGGTTTCTTTCCAAGCGTTGTGCTCTTGCGTTCGACCTTTTTCATTTCGCCCAGTGGTGCTCCCGTCGGGGATTTGACCACGGCGAGACCGCCTTTGATCGTGACGGAACCGTGTTCTCCGGAAATCGTGGCGGCACCGTCCTTTGAGCGGCCGTCGCCTTCGATCTTGGCCGTCTGGTCACCTCCGGCTCCGAGCAGCCCGCCGGGATACGCCACGACGTGGAACTGACCCTCACCCAGCGCGATGACTTGCAGTCCCCACTTCGTTTTGCCGTCTTGATCGCCGAGTTCTCCCTCGTACTCGCCTTGGATGGCGAAGTCAGGGTCAATCTTTGCTTCTTCGACAGTGATGGCGACGATCGGCTTCGTGTCGGCGGCAGGTGCTGGTTGATCAATGACGAACGATGAGACCAACAGACAAAGTCCGAGCACCGCGAAAGGACGACTTAACGAACGCATGGGCAACTCCTGGGTGTTGAGGTTGAAACTCACGAACTCCTTCAAGGCGGCGGGTATTCTGGGATCGGGAGTTCACCGGCACAAGTTGGAGTCCTGGCATCGGAACACAGCGGCATCACAACCGAGGTCAATCGGTTCAACTTCCACATTCGGGCCGAGCCTCGTAGAGTGATGCTGATTTAAGAACACACTCAGCGGGCACACCATGGCAGACATGAAGAAAATCGCCGCCGAATGCTTTCGCAAAGGGACTGAGGCGATGGCGAAGCAGAATTGGGATTACGCCATCGAGATGGTCGGGCAAGCGGTCAAATTCGAGCCGGAAAATCTACTGTACCGACAGACGCTGCGGGGCGTTGAGCAACGCAAATATCCGAAAGGAACCGGGGCCAGAATGGCCGGCATGCGGCTGATGGGCGTCAACGCGTCGATCAAGAAATCCCGGATGACGAAGAATTGGAAGGACATGGATCAGTCGGCCGAGGAAGGGCTGACGCTGACTCCGTGGGATTCCGACCTGAATGCCGTGATGGGTGAAGCGACCAGCAACCTGGGCTACACCGATGTCGCCGTGTTCGGCTATCGCAAGTCGGTCGAGAGTGACCCGAACAACAAGGACAACCTCAGGACGCTCGGTCGGCTGCTCGAACAGAAAGGGGAGTTCACCGAATCCATCAAGTTCTGGGAGCGAGTTCAAAGGCTTGACCCGCTCGACATGGAGGCCCGTTCGAAGATCACGCAGCTCAACGCCAGCTCGATGATCCGTGACGGCGACTACGAAGACGAGGATGGCAAAAAAAAGGAACGGTCGGTCGAGGACATACGCAAGATCATCGGTCAGCAAACGAAATCCGCCGCTGTCGACGGACCGGGTCAATCCGAAGAGGCGGACCTGCAACGAGCCGTGCGCAAAGATCCGGACAATAAAGACGGCTATCTGAAAATCGCCGATTTCTATCGGAGAAACGGCAAGCTGGATGACGCTCGGGCGATGCTGCAAAAGGCGCTCGAATTGAGCGGCGGCGACCCGAACATTCGCGAACAGTTGGAAGATGTCGAGATCGACCTGATGCGGAAGAACGTCGAGATTGCGAAGTCCAACTCCGTGACGAAGACCGACGACGAAACGGCCAAGAGCACCGCTCAGGCCATGGCCACCGAACTGATCAAGCGCGAAGTCGAGGTCTTCCGTGCGCGCGTTGAGCGTCACCCGAACGACCTCAAGTTGAAATACAACCTGGGCGAACGCTTCTTCAAGCTGAAGATGTATTCACAGGCGATCCCGCTGTTGCAGGCGGCCGTGCAAGACAATCGCATCGAAGGAGACGCACTGCTGTTGCTGGGCGAAGCTTTCATCAAGGAAAAGAAAAACCTGCTGGCTCTCAAGCAATTTGAAAAGGCAGCGACGAAGCTGAATGCGATCGAGAACAAAACCACGTTCTGTCGAGTCCATTACCTCCTTGGCCGCCTGTATGAGGAAGGCAAAGAACACGCCAAGGCCGAAGAGCACTACGGCGAAGTTCTTGCCGTCGACTACGAATATAAAGACGCGCTCAAGCGGCTGGAGTCGTTGCCGAAGTCATAGTTCGTTGGGCGAGGGTGGCTGGCAATCGCGAAAAGTCGCTTCTACAATCCTCGACATGCCTAACAATCCCAACGCCGCCAAGGCCCATCGTCAAAGTGAAAAACGCCGCCTCGTCAACCGCACCGGGCGAACGGTGCTCAAAAACCTCGTCAAGAAATTCCGCACGTCGCTGGAAGCTCCGGCGAGTACCGCGCCCACCGTCACGCTGAGCGACCTCACCAAGCAGGTGGATCAAGCCGCCTCGAAAAAGCTGATTCACAAAAATAAGGCCGCGCGGATCAAGTCGCGGTTCACCAAGGCGGCCAACAAGAAGTCCGCCGCCGGCAAATAGCAATCTTACGCCGTGGGCTATTACCTTTCGCCCCTGCCGGGGCTGACAAACTGTGCAACATTAAAACCTGCGCGTCGGGCTCGTTTCGGTTGTTGCGCAATTCGGACTCGTGCTTTGTCAGCGCTTGATTTTTGGATGAGCCGGAACGCGCTAGCGTCCGGTTTGTGCAGCAAAAACCGGGGCTAGCGCCCTGCGGCTGATTTCCGCGGCCCGAGTTCTTTGCTGTGACAGAGCACTCTGTTGGAGAGCCGGGTCTACTTTCTAAGCCGCCGGAGAAATTCCGCCAGATCGCGCGGCAGGCGAGTTTGAAAATGGAGTGACTCGCCGGTGACCGGGTGTTGGAAACCCAACTCCGCGGCGTGCAACGCCACACGCGGCGCGCCGCTGTGCTCGGGGATCGGCCTTTGGTTCAATGAGCCGCGGTACTCTTTGTCGCCGCAGAGTGGATGTCCATTCTCGGCTAGATGAATGCGGATTTGATGCGTGCGCCCGGTTTCAAGCCGACACTCGATAAGTGTGTAGCCAGGGAATTGTTCCATCGGCCGGACGTGCGTGACGGCATGTTGACCTTCGTCCGGATTTGACGTACTGCCTCGTTTTCCGTCGCCGCGATCGCGGACCAATCGCGATTCGATCGTTTGTTCGACGACGTCTCCGTGAACAATGGCCAGATAGCTGCGGTCGATCGAGTGTTCGCGGAATTGCTCGACGAGAGATTTCTCCGCCGCCGTCGTGCGCGCGAAGACCATCAAGCCGCTTGTGTGACGATCGAGTCGATGCACGGGGATGACTCGGACACGGGGCGCGCGGTTTGCGGCTTTGTGCGGCGAGCGGCGTCGCGATGCTGGCAGCGTCGGCGACCGAAATTCCGATTCGAGTTGTCGCACGAGCAGGCTCGGCAACAATTCGTCGAGCGTCGGTTGTCGCTGTTTGCGTCGCGCGGACCAACGCGCTTCCTCCGCGTGATGCATCGTGGTCATGCCGGACGGTTTCTCGACGACGACAATGTGCTCGTCGAGATATTGAATTCGGATATCTCGTTCGACGGGTGGTGCGGCGACAAAGTGCGGTAACACCTTGACGACCTCGCCCGGCTTCAAGCGTCGTTGCTGGTCGTGGCACAGGTTGCCGTCGATCTGTACTCGGTGTTGGCTGAGCAGACCGCGAACATGAGCCGGCGACTCGTCGGAATACCAACGTCGCAGCGCCCGGAACAACGTCGATCCCGCCTCGGAGGCTGAGACGTGAAAGACCTGCGAGCCGTCAGGTTTCTTGCCGCGCGTTTTGCTCACGAGCGAAATCTTGCTTTCTGTCTCGGAAAGCGAGGTGATTTGGACGCGAGCCGAATCGTGCCGATTTTCTGCCGCCGCCACAAGCGCGTGTTCATCAGAATCCGATCCCGTCAGACTTGACGCCGGCGGGAATGTCGTCCTGTGCTGATTGACACTCCTTGATTCGAGCCTACAATTTGTTCTCGGCGGGCCGCGGCGTGAATCATCGCCGGCATGCATTGATACCCCTTCGGCTCGCTCTTGCTCCCATCAGTCGTCAGATTGGTGGGAGTTTTTTGTTGCTGTCGACTTCCAAAGCTTGCTCCGCGTCGGGAGCGTGCAGCAACAACTGCAACAGATAGAACCCGGGAAAGAAATTCGGAGCGGAGGCCGTCTCCGTCATCACGGCTTTCTTTTCGCCTTTGCGGAAGAGCGAGAATGTCCCCTGATCAAGTCCGTAACCTTGATAGTCCGAATAGAGCAACACCTGCGGTGGCTTGCGGCCCAACAGGCCTCCGGAGCGGAACTCGATGCCGTTGGGTTGGAACGTCAGGTTGTTGGTCCAGCGCAGCGGTTGACCGGCCGCGACGGTATCGGCCATGCGAGCGGCGATCGCTCGCGAGATGAAGTCGCGCAGTTCCTCCAGCGCGGCGTCCTCGCCGTTGACGGTCGTATTGTAAGCCATCGGCCGCGCGTCAGTGTCCGACAGCGGCTGGAACTTCATGTTGATGTGAGTGCCGACGTACGCTCCGTTGTGGTAGTGCCGAGTGGCGGAGTACGTGAACGACGCGACCTCGGTGTATTTGAGTTGCCTCGTGCCGAACAATCCGGCCTTCTGCACGCCACGCTGTTGACAGCGAAACGTCGAATGCTTCAGGGCAAACCCGGAAAGGCCCAGCCCCGCCGAACCGAGCAGTACCAATCCGCCGATGACTTGGGTTGGCATCTGAGGGTCGAACATTAAGCCCAGACCCACCAAGCCGATCACGAATGCTCCTGCGAAGAGCAGAAACCGCGTGGTTCCTTTGGCTCGACGTTCAAACAGCACTCGACCGAGACCGGATTCGTCACCTTCGTCCCGTTGAGACGAAGCCTGCTCGAGATGTTTGGTCAGCAGCAGCGGCAGCAAGCACGTGTTTGGCGAGTCCAGTGTGAACCGAGCGAAGGCATCGTCTTCACCGCTTCGCCACACGCACATCTTGCCGTCGAAGAGACCGCACTCGGTCAACTCCGTCACCGGCACGACGATTTTGGTGCGATCCACGACGGTGCGAAACGCTTCGTTGTCCAACCGCCACGCATCGCTCTTGATTTGTCCTCCCTCTGTCAAGATTCGTTCGAGGTTGGCTTGCGTGCGATGCATTAGCCGTTGCAGCAGATTCGCGAGCGGATCGGGGTCGACGAGCTTGAACTTGTTTTTCAACTCGATCGGATGCCGCTCATCAGCGACCCACAGCCGACACGTGCGTTGCATCTTGCTGGGGACGCCGTTGGCGAACAGCTTCTTGGACGTAAACGAGATTGCCGTCACGTCATCGTCGCCAAGCACCCGCGTCTCGCTCCGTTCGGTGACCACGAATCCGTCGCCTGTGTCCTCGACCCACATCCGTTTCGAGCGTTGCACGACGTTGTAGATTTCCAGAGCGATCCACAACATGCTGCCGATGATGCAGAGAATCACTCCCGGCGTCGCCTTCCCGGCAAACATCACGACGACACCGACGACGGTTGCCAACGCCGCGAGGACTCGGCACCAGACAAGGGCTTTCGAGGTTTCGCCGCGCACCAGAATCGGGCCGGACATCAGGATGATCCAAAGTGTTCGGTCCCCGCGCCTCTTCGGGCGCCAGGGGACGAAGACAACGACACACGAACTACTCCGAACGAAAATCCTTTGCGAACGCCTTCGGAGTCAACTCCTCACCGGTGGCATGTTTGGTCAGAGCGTTCCAGCTCAGCGTTTGACCGGGGGCGATCACTCGCTGCTTGAGAAAGTCGCCGACCTTCGGGTTGCGGACGTAGGCGACGCTGCGTGGATCGGCACCGGGGGCCAGTTCGCGAACGATCGTGTGATGCACCTGCGAGGCGAATAACTCGCCCATCATGTAGTTGTGGTAGTACACCGGAGCCGCCACGATGTGAATCTTGCTGGCGTAGTCGGGAGCCTTCCGGCCTTCCGGCCGATGTTGGCTTTGGTATTTCTCGACGAGGTTCCACCACAGTGCGTTGAGGTCTTGATTCGGGTTTTCGTACAGGCCCTTCTCGAACCTCAGCATGACTTGGCACCAGCGCGAGAAGATCAGCAACTGATTCCGCAAGACTTTCGCTCCCGCGTCGCTGAGCCGTTGGCGTTCCGCCGCGTCTTTCGGAGCGATCCCCATTTGCTCCTGCCACGCGCCGTTCTTGCCCAAGCGGCCCATCTGCATGGCCAGGCCCTCGGTGGTTAGAATGTGCGAGGCACCTCGCAACACGTACGGCACTTTCGGCGGGATGTTCTTGCTCGAGTAAACCGCGTGCCCCAGTTCGTGCAACATCGTGTCCATCCACTTTTCGTTGGGGACGATGTTGGCCAGCACGCGTACGTCGCCCTCGCGGTCGATGTCGGTGCAAAAGGCATGCGACGACTTGCCAGCTTTTTCAAACAGATCGCTGCGTTCCAGCACGTCGTCGATCGGCAAGCCGATGCCGGTGTAGAAGTCGCGGCAGAGCTTTAGGATGTCGGCGTCTTTGTAGATCGCGTCGAGGTCCGTGCCGAACACCGTGGGTGATTCTTGGAAGAACGGATCGTGATAATGCCACGGCCGCAGTTCGGCGACTTTCACGCCACAGTTCGCCGCCAGCCGCTCGTCGATTTCAGCCTTGGCTTTGAGAAACGGCTCGCGAGTCAGCTCGTCGAGGTCATCGAACAGTTTCATAATCTGCGGTTGTTCTTGTTCGTTGAGGTGCAGCATCAGTTGGTGATAATTGGCGAATCCGAGCTGAGCTGCTGCCTGATTCCGCAACTTAGCGAGCGCGATCAAATCCTTCTCGACGACCGCGCCGACTCCCTTGCTCCCTTCCCAAGCCTGGCGTCGTTCGACCGAATTAGTCGAATCCTTCAAGATCCGCCGCACGGCGTTCTCGGTCAGCTTCCGGCCGTCGACTTCGGCCCGATAGACATTGAACGCTTTCTCGACGGCGTTTGACTTCGCGACCATCTCTCGCAGCAGCAGCGGGTCGACTTGCTTTTCGAGGTACGCCAGATACAGCACGTCGACCTGCCGCGCCAGCAACGGGTCTTGAATTCCACCGCGCTCTTTGAGGTCTTTCAGTTCGCGAAATACGAGCGGGTCCGCCAGCGCCGCGTCGATCCGATTCTGTGCCTCTTCTTTTCGTTTGAAGTCCTCATCCTTGCCCGAGACGTTGGCGTCCCACCAAGCCATGCCCGCCGCCCTTTCGAGCGGCCGCATTTTCGCGACATGCGCCTCGACGAACTTCTTAGCCCGCGCGTCAACTGACGACGATGTCTCGGTGTGGGCCACACGGGCGCTTCCGGCAAGCAACAGCAATGTCAAGCACGCAGCGAAGGTGCCGGATCGAAACAGGATTCGCGACATGAAGAGGTTTCCTTTCGAGTATGACGTCAGTTTGAGTTCCAGGCTGCCGACCTCGTCAATTCAGTCCATACAGCTCATCGAACTTCGCGTGCAAATGCGCGATCAAGGGTTGTTGAGACAATGGCTGGCCGGTGACGCGACGGACCAGATCGCTTGCTCGAAGTTGTTTGCCTCGGCAGTGGATGTTTTGCCGCAGCCAGTCGAGCAGTGGGTGGAAGTCGCCTTTCGCGAACATCGCGGACAAATCGCCGAGGTCTTTGTTTGCGGCGTCGAAGAACTGTGCGGCATACATGTTGCCCAGCGTGTAAGTCGGGAAGTAGCCGATCAAGCCGCCGCTCCAGTGAATGTCTTGCAAGCAGCCGCGAGCATCGTCGGGCGGCGTGAGGCCGAACGAGCGCGAGAACTTTTCGTTCCAAGCGGCCGGCATATCGGCGGGTTTGAGGTCTCCGGAGATCAACGGTTGTTCCAGTTCAAACCGCAGCATGATGTGCAGGTTGTACGTGACCTCGTCCGCCTCGACTCGGATGAATGATGGCCGCACGTCGTTGATGACCGAGTACCACGCCTTCGGGCTGACGTCGGACAAGGCTTCGGGAAACGCGCGCTGAGCCCGCGGGAAGAAGAGCTGCCAGAATGCTCGACTGCGGCCCACGAAGTTTTCCCACAGGCGCGATTGTGATTCGTGGATCCCCAGCGAGACCGTCTCGCCGAGTGGA
Source organism: uncultured Planctomycetaceae bacterium (assembly GCA_964430385.1). GTDB lineage: Bacteria > Planctomycetota > Planctomycetia > Planctomycetales > Planctomycetaceae > CAYSHJ01. Next base: position 4,120 of record CAYSHJ010001231.1, on the reverse strand, counting down.
GTACCGAACGCGTTCTGGTCGAGGCCTTGTTCGTACAGCCCGTGGCCGGCTTCATGCAGCACGCCGAAAAACGCGCCGGGGAAGTGATGCTCGTCGTACCGCGTCGTCAGCCGGCAATCGCCCGGACCGATGCCAGTGCAGAAGGGATGAGCCGTCGTGTCCAGTCGACCGGCGTTGAAGTCAAAACCGATCGCTCGCGCGGCTGCTTCGGCGAATTGCCGTTGTGCGTCGATCGGATATCGCCGCGTGAGCAAGCTGATCTCTGGTCGTCTGGAGCTGCCTTTGATGGCATCGACGAGCGTCACCAATTCGTCTCGCAGCGGAGCGAAGATTGCGGCGATCTCTGCTGACGAGGCTCCCGGTTCAAATTCATCCAGCAGCGCGTCGTACGGGACACCGTTTCGATATCCGAGCGCTTCCGCTTGTTGCCGCTTCAATCCAACTATGCGTTCGAGCCATGGCAGGAACTCGGCGAAGTTCGATTGCTTCCTGGCCGAAATCCAGACTTGCTGTGCGAGTGTCGTCGTGCGCGATAGCTCTTCGACCAACGACCGAGGCAACTTCGTCGCGCGATCGTAGACTCGTCGCGCTTCGCGCACATTCACCGCGAGTGGCGAACCAACATCGCCGAGCTGGCCGCTCTGTTCGAGCTCCGTCAGCAACTCGCCGATGCGCGGCGACGTCGCTCGTTCGTGCGTCAATCCGGAGAGCAGCGCGAGCTGCTCCGCTCGATGCTCGGCTCCCGACGGCGGCAGATACGTCTGCTCGTCCCAACCGAGGACACTGGCACACGAGCCGAGCAAGGCGGCGTCACGCAGCAGCTTCAGCAGTTCGGCGTACTGGACTTCGAGAGGCATACGGGACTCCGTGAGGGTGCGTTTGTTTTCTGTCCGGTTTTCTCGCCCGCTCCGCGCGGGCGCGAGGGAAACGGACGAAGAAGCGCTCGGATTTGCGGAGCGGAAGTGTACTGTCCGCGAAACGCAGTGGTCAGTCTTCCGGCATTGTGCTGCGATGCTCGATCAGTTCCCGACGGAAGTCCGGCGGATGGTGATGAGTTGGAGGGCCAGAAATCATGAAGACACTCGGCACATCAGTGGTCGGTGTGTCGTTGGCCGTCGTTCCCGCGAGTCTCTGGTCGGACAACGTGCCCGCCTGGATCGAGCGGCTCGGTTGGATGCTGGTGCATTTGGCCTGGCAGTTGGCTACGCCGGAATGAGCTTGCCGTCACTCACCGGAACCGACCTGTGGGGTTGACAGTCTGCGGAGCAGTTGGAAACTGACCGGCGACCAATTTGTGATCGAGTTCTGGAGCGACGGCCATGCAACGAGTGACCTGCCTTAGCGTGATGCTGGTGGGGAGTCTGTTGGCGACGAACAACGGCGCGGTGCGTGCTGACGATCGGGGAGATTTCTTCGAGGCGAAGATTCGGCCGGTCTTGATTGAGTCGTGTCTGCGCTGTCACGGTGATTCGAAGACGTCCGGAGCATTGCGAATCGATTCGCGCGAGACGCTGCTCAAAGGGGGTGCATCCGGAGCGGCGATTGTGCCGGGCAAGCCGGAGAAGAGTCTGCTCATCCGCGCAATTGAGAGGCAGAAAGATGTCTCCGCGATGCCACCGGAGAAAGAGAAGGCTCTGCGGCTCGATCAAGTGGCGGACTTCGTTGCGTGGATCAAGGCGGGAGCGGTCTGGCCCGCGAAGTCGGCGACGTTTGAATCGGCGAAACACTGGGCGTTCGAGCCAATCCACTCTGTCGCACCGCCGAACGTTCAAGACCATTCGTGGGTGAAGAGCAGCGTCGATGCGTTCATTCGATCCAGGCAAGAAGCGGCGGGAGTTGTTCCCGCTCCGCCTGCCGACAAGCGCACGCTGCTTCGCCGGATCAGCTTTGACCTGACGGGGCTGCCTCCCGCGCCTGATGAACTGCGGGTATTTCTGGACGACGATTCGCCCGATGCCTTCGCGAAGGTTGTTGATCGGTTACTGGCCTCGCCCCGTTATGGCGAGCGGTGGGGTCGGCACTGGCTGGACGTCGTCCGCTACGCCGACGCGCGCGATCTCATTCAATTGCCGATTGAGAGCGACTTCCGCGAAGCGTGGCGGTATCGCGATTGGGTGGTCGCCGCGTTCAACCGCGATCTGCCGTACAACGAATTCATCACACGGCAATTGGCCGGAGACCTGATGCAGCCGCCCGACCCGACCAAGATCGATGCGGAAGCGCTCGTCGCCACGGGGATGCTGGCGATTGCCGATTTCGTTCCCGGTGACGTCGATAAGCAGCAGATGATTGCCGATTACGTCAACGACGAAATCGATGTCGTCGGGCGAGCGTTTCTCGGACTCACGCTGGCGTGTGCTCGCTGTCACGATCACAAGTTCGATCCGATTTCCACCGAAGACTATTACGCGCTGGCCGGGATCTTTTTCAGCACGCGGGTCATTCCGAGTCCGGTGCTGGGCAACACGCCGTTGGTCCGCGTGCCGCTGCTCCCGGCCGCCGAGATTCAGGCGGTCAACGCTCAGGCACAGCGCGACAAGCAGCGGCTGACGGAATTGTCGCAGCTCGTTCAAGTCGCCGCCGATCAGGAGTATCTGTCGCATCTGGAACGGCAATTGGTCACCGCAACGTCTCGCGACCTACCGGCGGCGGTCGAGTTCTTCCACGCGAAGCGCGAAGGAAATCCGTCGACGCTGACAGACTTCGCAGCAGCTCGCAAGCTCGATGCGTCAACACTGGAACGCTGGGTGAAGTTTCTCAAGAGTGAAAGTAGCCGAACTCGTGAGAGTTCGGACCGAAGTCTCACGACTTCGGCTACGGAGCTTTTGTTGGCCGAGACCGATCGTGCGGCCGGCGTGCGACTGGCAGAGGAGATGGCGAAGAAGCTATCGATGATCGCGGCGAAACGTCGTGAGCGTGCGACGCGCGACTCGGTGGCCCGGTCGCTCGCGACGACCGAGGTGCTGCAATTCCGCGCCGACGATCGGCACATCGAATTCAACGCGGCTGGACAGATCACGCTGTGGCCCGACCGTGCCGCGATCGCCGACGATGCCGCGGCACCTGCCGATTCGCACGGGCCTGTGATGGCGACGGAAATAATTCACGGGCATTCGCGCCCCGTGATCCGATTTGACGGCGAGGCGGTGTTGCAGTCACCGCGCACTGTTCCGCTTACCGGAGCTTTGTTCGCCGTCTTTCGTCCCGACGCGGCTGCCGGCGCTGGAACACGCCTCATCGGTTGGGAAGACTCGGCGGTGGGACAACACGGACTTGGCTTGATGCCCAACGCAGCGGGCGGACTCCATGCGATCTTGCGTCGAGCGGGAGCCAGCGGCGACATCGTTGCTCCGGCTCCGTCCAAAAATTCCGAGTTCCAATTGATCAGCCTCATTTGGGGCTCCAGCGGAGTTGCTCTGTTCCGCAACGGCGAGGCGATCGGCACGAACAAGGCGATTGATTCGGTCTCGTCCGATCCAGCGATTGCAGCCCTGCGGATCGGGGGACCAGGCTCAGGAGCCGGTCAGCGATTCCGCGGCGACTTGTGCGAGTTGCGAGTTTATGGAAGCCCACTCGACGAAGCGGCCCGCGTGCGAGTCGAGGCCGAACTGCGGGCTCGTTGGCTCGGTGAGTCTCGTAGCCAATCTCGCCAGAGATTGGGCGCAGATGGTGACGCACCCTCAATCTCTGGCGAGATTGGCAACGGCGATCAGATATCCGATCTCTATGACGAACTGCTGTCGCCGCGCAGTCCTTATTGGATCGCTGCGGCAGACCGATCGCAGATGCTTCCCCAGGACGTGCGCGAAAGGCTTGCGGCACAGCGCGACGAATTGGAATTGCTCAAAACGAAACCGGCCGTCGTGATTCCGCAGGCGGTCGTTGTGCAAGACGGCGGCCCGCTCGGAACCAAGCACGAGGGGTTTCACGATGCCCCGGTTTTTCTCCGTGGAAATCCCGCGACTCCCGGCAAGACAGTTCCGCGCGGCGTTCCTCAAGTCCTCGCCGGAGCCAACCCGCCACAAATTTCGGCAGGGAGCGGTCGCCGCGAACTGGCTCAGTGGCTGACGCGCCCCGATCACCCGCTCACGGCGCGCGTCATGGTCAATCGCATTTGGCA
>CAYSHJ010001230.1:0-1864 GCA_964430385.1 uncultured Planctomycetaceae bacterium | reverse complement strand
TTTCCGCGGTCCGCCGCTTCCGGCGGCGGACCGCGGAAAAACAGGGGTCGGGAGCGTGCCGTTCTTGGCTAGCTCTCCATCATATTCACCATCCGGGCAAGCCGGATGGGGTCTATCCAAAAACAGCGCAAGTTCAAAACTTTCGCTTCGGGTGAGTGTCAGGCTCGGCCGCGCGAGGTCTATGTGTGCGACGAACATCTCTCGAAGTCTCCAAGTTCGCGCGAGGTAACAGCTCACAACGCGACCATCCTCGCCTGGATTGCCGCGGCGCTCAAGTGGTCGCTCCGAAGTTGGAGTTTTGTATTGCAAACTCCGACGCCCCGGCTGCAGCCGGGATTCCAACAAAAAGACCCTCGGCAGCCAGGCTGACGAGGGTCCGAGAGGCAAGAGAGTATCGAGAGTCGCTGGATTCAAGAGCTGCCTGAGCCGGCAAGCGACTGACGGTGGTGAGAGACGTCAGCCGCTCGGCACATCGGGGGGTCACCAGGGGATTAGTCACCTTCGTGAGTTGGGCGAGTACCGACGATGTCGTATTGGCTGTCGCAGAGATCGCCGTCGTCGTAGAAGTTCGAGCCGTTCACATGCGCTTTGCAGGTCCGCATTCCCGAGAAGCAAAAGCCCTGATTGACGCTGCCAATCGCCGAGGCGACGTCTTCCAGTTCCTGAGCCACCGCTTGGCGGATTTCGGCCAAACCAACCACAAGTCCCAGGACTGTTATCGTTGAGACCAGGATGAGTTCGGCGGACACTACAAAACCGTTTTCGTCGTTCAGCAAGTTCTTCAACATGGCTCTCTCCCGTGGGCTTGAAGGCTGTTGGTTGACGCTGGTCGTGGCGTCGCGTTGTCGGGAGAGGTGTTAAGCGAGCTGAATGCCAAACATCCCGCGCGTTCAGATTTCTTGACGAGGGCGCTCACATCGCGAAGCGCAAGCCCTTCAACGAACGGCAGAAGAAATTCTTTGTGGAATCTCAAAGCCAGCGGAACGGCGCAGCACGGAGTTTTCAAGGCCATGTTGCCGAGAATCAACAACCGCGACGCAAGATCGTCGCAACTCCTTGAGCCGGCCTCGCGCTCCGCTCACGACAACAAACGTTGCTCGAAAGCAACACAGCCATACTGATAACGGTCGGTCGCTTTGCTACGATGTGGCTGACGGACGTCGCTGAATTCGTAAGAATCCAGACAGTCCGCCAACTCGCTGACTGAATCCTTGCGAATTCAGCGACGCGGCCGTGCGCAAGACGGGCTGTGCCACGACATCAGGAGTTTTGTGAATGGACACCGCCGCCGATCACATTTTTCATGCGAACTCCGCCTCGCAAGCGTTGCTTGCCGCGATGCGTGAACTCTCAGAAGCAAACGGACAAACGCTAAAACAGTTCGAAGGGATCACGCTGGGTGCCGCCTTTCAGATGGCGTTCGAAGCCCACGGCGAAAACCAACTCCCGGATTTCTGGCGGATCTGGAACGAGTGGAACATCTCGCTGGAAGAACCGCCCGCCGAGATGGGCGATCTGTGATCGATCACGTTCGCGCGCCGCTCACGACATTCGCTCGCGAGCGTCGGTCTTCGTTTTCGTTGTGGGCAGCCCCATTCGCCGCCGTGCCACCTCGGTGCCGATGGGATAACCGAGTTCGACCAACTCCGGCCAACAATCGGCCGGCGTGATCGCGCCGATGCGCACGAAGATGTGGCTCCCAATCAGCAGAATTGCAAAGGCCGCGATGATCGGAATCAACGCGCCTAGCAACGCTCCAAGCACTTCGGCAATCTGCGGCGGCGGGCCGTTCCCGGGGCGAACATTTCCCACGAACGACAGCAACACTGTCAGGCCAAGCGTGAACAACGTCAGAAACAGTGAC
>CAYSHJ010001229.1:0-13643 GCA_964430385.1 uncultured Planctomycetaceae bacterium | reverse complement strand
AGTCGATGGCCGATGAGTTGACTGGATTGCGCGCGGCCGCCGAGGCGTTGCAGGTCCGCATTGGCGAACTGGAACATGCGGGCGATCATGCTCGACAGGAATCCGAGCAGGCGCGTCAGGAACTGACCCGGCAGGCGGAGCTGTTGCTGGCGGAGCAGCAGCAGGTTCTTTCCCAGCGGCAGCGGTACGAGCGGACGGTTGCAGAGTTCGAGACTCAACGTCAGCAGAGTGTCCTCGAGCGCGAACAGGTCATCCGGCAACTCGAGGAGTTGCGGACACAGCGCGATGCCGAACAGCAACTTTGGGAGCGAGAAGGAGAAGAGTTTCTCAGCTCACTGACGTTCTTGCGGGAACAAGTCGGTCATCAAGAAGCGATGTTGGCCAAGCAGTCCGTTGATGTCCAGCAGCACTTGCAGATCGAAGCCGAGTTGCGGTCGGTCAAGGCCGAGTTGGAAACGGAACTCGCGGAATGGCAATCGCAACAACAGTCGATGGCCGATGAGTTAGCGAGATTGGGCGCGTCCGAAGAGGCGCTGCACGTTCGCAATGTCGAACTGGAGCGTTCGGGCGATCATGCGCGACAGGAATTGCAGACGGCTCATTCGGAGTGGCTCACGGAGAAAGAGCATAGGCAGGCGGACCGGGCGGAGTTGCAAGAGACACTGCAACGACAGCAGGCCGAGTGGTCGCGCGAGCAGGCAGGACTGTTGGAGGAGAAATTGGAGCTGGAGGGCCGATGGCAGCAAGCGACGGCGGCCGTCTCACAACGTGAACAGGAGCTGACTCGGCAGGCGGAGCAATTGCAGTCGGAGCAGCAGCAAGTACATTCCCAGCGGCAGCAGTACGAGCAGACGGTTGCGGAGTTCGAGGCTCAGCGTCAGCAGTTCTCCAGCTCACTAATGTCCCTGCGGGAACAGGTTGCTAATCAGCAAGCGATGTTGGCCCAGCAGGTTGTTGATATCGAGCAACGTTTGCAGATCGAAGCCGATTTGCGATCGGTCAAAGCCGACTTGGAGACGGAACGCGCGCAGTGGCAGTCGCAACAACAGTCCGTAGCGGATGAGGTGACTCGATGGCGCGCGGCCGATGAGGCCTGGCACGTTCTCACTGGCGAACTCGAGCTTGCGGCCGATCAGTCGCGACAGGAATTGCAGACGGTTCGCTCGGAGTTCGCTCAGTTTCAGACCATGTTTGCGGAAGAACAGCGACAGCAAACCGAGGAATGGCTCGCGGAGAAAGAGCATTGGCGGGTGGACCGTGCGGAGCTGCAAGAGACGCTGCAACGACAGCGGGTTGAGTGGTCGTGCGAAGAGACCAGACTGCTGCAAGAGAAATGGCAGCTTGAAGTCCGATGGCAGCAGGCGACGGCGGCCGTCTCACAAGGCGAACAGGAACTGACTCGGCAGGCGGAGTTGTTGCAGTCGGAGAAACAGCGGTACGAGCAGGCGGTTGCGGAGATCGAGGCTCAGCGTCAGCAGTCTGTCATCGAGCTCGAACAGGACGCAGAACAGCGCGATGTCGAACAGCAACTTTGGGAGCGGGAACGAGAAGAGTCTCTGTGTTTGCTGACGGTCTTGGGGGAACAAGTCGCGAATCAGCAAGCGAAGTTGGCCCAGCAGGCTGTTGAAATCGAGCAACGTTCGCAGATCGAAGCCGAATTGCAGTCGGCTAGAGCCGACTTGGAAACGGAACGCGCGCAGTGGCATTCGCAGCAAGAGTCGGTGGCCGATGTCTTGACTGGATTGCGTGCAGCCGAAGAGGCGATGCAGATTCGCATTGGCGAACAGGAGCGTGCAGCCGATCAAGCGCGAAAAGAATCCGCCGGCGGGCGACAGGAATTGCAGACGGCTCGCTCGGAGTTCGCTCAGTTTCAGATCATGTTTGCGGAAGAACAGCAACAGCAGACGGAGGTGTGGATCGCGGAGAAAGAGCATTGGCAGGTGGACCGTGCGGAGCTGCAAGAGACGCTGCAACGACAGCAGGCCGAGTGGTCGTGCGAACAGACCAGACTGCTGGAAGAGAAATTGCAGCTCGAAGACCGATGGCAGCAGGCGACGGCGGCCGTCTCACAACGTGAACAGGAATTGACTCGGCACGCCGAGTTGTTGCAGGCGGAGCAGCAGCGGTACGAGCAGACGGTTGCGGCGTTCGAGGCTCGGCGTCAGCAGTTTGTCCTCGAGCGCGGACAGGACGCGGAAAAACGCGACGTCGAACAGCAACTTTGGGAGCGGGAACGAGAAGAGTCTCTGAGTTCGCTGACGGTTTTGCGGGAACAAGTCGCGAATCAACAAACGAAGTTGGCCCAGCAGGCCGTCGATATCGAGAAAAGTTCTCAGATCGAAGCCGAGTTGGGATCGGTCACGGCCGACTTGGAAGCTGAACGCGCGCAGTGGCTGTCGCGACAACAGTTGGTGGCGGAAGAATCGGCTCGATTGCTCACGGCCGAAGAGGCGTTGCAGGCGATTCGGATGGGACTGGATTCCCACGCAGCAGGTCTCGATCAAGATCGAGAGGCGATTGAGAAAGAACGTTTCGCACTGACTTCCGAATCACAGTCGCTTGAGAACGAGCGTCAAACGCTCGAAACTGAATGGCTGGAGTTGGAGCGTGCCCGCGTCGAATTCGAGGCCCTGAGGGCCTCGGGAGGAACTTCATCGAATACGCGATGCGACCAAATTTCGACGAGTGTTGATCGTGAAGTTGAAAGCACCTCGACGTCCGATGACTGGAGCACTCCGCCGAGCATCTCGGACGTGGAACTCACGCCCGTCTTTGACGCCAAGGAGTTTCCACAGTTGGTGTCCTCCGTGACCGCGGCCGTGCGGTCAAAGACACCGGTTCCCACCCGATTGTGGACACGCTCGTTGGCTGATGCGACGTCGTTGGCTCAGTTATGCCAAGCGGGTATTCCGGCCTCGGACTGGCCGGTGTCGACCGCTTCAAAACCATCACGATTGTCTGACTTTGTGGCCATCTTTTCGAATGCGGTGTCGCAGTCGTCGACGATTTCGTCGCGGATTCTGATTTCAAGCCCCACGGGCGAGATTCCTGACGTTGTCTTCAAGACTTCGAGCAACATTTCGTCACAACCGCTTCGCGCCGCAGGCAACGTTGCTGACGAGGTTGCAGCATCCCCAGGTGAATCCGAGGTCGGCGCGCTTCGTTCGCAACTGGCCGATATGTTCAACTTCCCGGCACTGAATGACACGTCGTCAGCGACCGAGGCATTGGCCTCGAGTACGACTTTCACTCAGGAGGCGTGGGGGTCTCGTGATGAGCGGGAAACCTCCAGCCGTGTCGCGAACGAGTCGACCAGTTCGTCGCTTTCCTTCGATTCACCAGTGGCTGCCGGCCAAGCGGCCGTCGCAGTGCATGACTCCGCGGAACGTTTTTCGATCGCGGAGCACCAGGACGTCAACGACTCGGTCTCCAGCTACATGCAGCACCTGTTGGCTCGAACGCGACACTCCCAAAACGAACTTGAGTCTGACGCCTCGAACTTCACGGGCGCCTCCATCACGCCCGAAGACCACCACTCAGTTCGACCCACGTCGCAGTCCAGTTCTTTGTTGAAATCCGCTCCAATCAGTGCTGCCGAAGTACCGTTGGATCGTCCCTCGAAAAGCGGTTTAGTACCGCTATCCGTAGATCCGGTCCACAAGCAATGTCGGGACGAGTTGCGGGCAGCAACTGAGAAAATGCGAGACATTGCCAATCTGCAGACTCTTAAGAACGTGGAAACACACTCCTGGGCGCTGCTAAAGGCATCGATCAAGATCAAATGTTGTTTGTCCGGCATTGCGTTTGTGCTCTGCGCCGGTTTGCTGTTCCTGGGATTCCGATACAAGCCGGAATTCATCTTGCTAGGAGCCTGTGCGATCTGTGTTGGCGTGCTCACCTTGGTCGATCTCTCCATGGCGATTTACGCGAGACGTCGACTCACGTCACAAATCGCCAACCGTAAACGCGCGACGCCCGACACCGCAAAGCGTTAAGGCATCCGGCTCAATAAGCGTTGATCGCCAAGCGTTGGCGTCTTTTTGCGTGATGATTGTTCACGCGAGAATCTCGTGGACGACGCGGCCGGCAACATCGGTCAAACGCTCGTCGCGGCCGTTGTGGAAAAACGTGAGCTGTTCATGATCGAAGCCCAGCAGGTGCAGGATCGTCGCGTGCAAGTCATGCACGTGGGTCTTGTCTTCGGCGGCTCGCAAGCCGACGAGATCGGTCGCTCCGTACGCGAAGCCGCCTTTGACGTTCGCTCCAGCGAACCACACGGAATAACCCCACGGATTGTGATCGCGGCCCTTGCCCTGCTCGCTCATCGGCATGCGGCCGAACTCACCGCCCCAAATCACCAGCGTGTCGTCGAGCAATCCACGCTGACGCAAATCGCGCAGCAAGCCGGCGACCGGCTTGTCGGTGCGGCGACACATTGTCGAGTGATTCTCCAGCACGTTGTTGTGAGCGTCCCAACCGCCGGTGTCTCCGGAATACAACTGCACGAAGCGAACGCCGCGCTCGATCATGCGTCGCGCGAGCAGGCATCGCGTGCCGAACTCGTCCGTCTCCGGTTCACCGATGCCATAGAGTTTCAGTGTCCCGGCCGTCTCGCCGCGCAGATCAACGACTTGGGGAGCTTCCGCCTGCATGCGAAACGCCAGTTCATAGGCGTTGATCCGCGCGGCGAGTTGATCGTCGAAGTCCCGCTCGGCCAAATGCCGTTGGTTGGCTTGCTGCACGAACGACAGCAGCCGGCGTTGCCGCTCGTTCGTGAATCCGTCCGGCGGCCGCAGATATAAGAGCGGACTCTTACCTGGCCGCATCGTGGTCGCTTGAAACGTCGCCGGCAGAAACCCGCTGCCCCACGCCGGCGGGCCGCCCTTCGCACCGCCACCCGGATCGGGCAGCACGACAAACGCCGGAAGATCTTGATTCTCGGTGCCCAGTCCGTACGCGACCCAACTGCCCAGGCTCGGCTTGCCCATCAAAATGCTGCCGGTGTTCATTTGATAGACCGACTGCGGATGATTCACGCTGTCACCATGACACGATCGCAACACACACAGTTCGTCGGCACACTCGGCGATGTGTGGTAAGAAGTCGCTGACTTCGAGCCCTGATTCGCCTCGCGGGCGGAACGGCTTGATCGCCGGCAACAACGGATTCTGCGCGACCTTGCGGCGCGTCATGACGGAGCCAAAACTTTCGGGCAACGACTGCCCAGCGAGTTTTTGAAGTTCCGGCTTCGGATCGAAGAGATCAACGTGACTCGGTCCGCCGTGCATGAAGAGATAAATCACCCGCTTCGCTCGCGGCGCGAAATGCGGTTGACGCGGCGCGAGTGGCGACGTGGTCGAGCGATGCGTGTCACTCTCGGCGAATCCGTCACTGGCCAACATCGCTGTGAGGGCGATTGCGCCGAAGCCGCCTCCCGCTTGTCGCAGGAACTCGCGGCGAGAGTCCGCTCGCGGCACTGATTGTTGACCAGTGACATTCGAGTTGTCGCCGTTCGCGTGCATGGTCGCCTTCCCCACTGAGTGACTTCGCGACGAAGCTGCAGATCGCATGATCGTTTCCCAACGGAGGTCGCTAAGCAAGTCCGAAGTGACCATGACGCCTTTCGGCGACCGGCTCGTTCGCTAGAATACGTTCCGGATTGACAACTCCGGAGCATTTCGATGGCCAAGGACCGCAACTACTCGCCGTACCAGCAGAAGATCATCGGGCGGTACTACGACAACCGTGATCAGATCGACCAAACGCGGCTGAGCGACTTGGCCGCCGAATTGTACTTGGCCGACGGCAAAAAGCGCGAGCGGTTGTGGAAGCAAGCGGGCGAAGTCATGCAACGACTTGGCGTGCCTCCCACGCGTCTTGAGCATGTGCTAAAGACCGCCGATCCCGCGATCCTCGCCGAGGTCGTCCAGGACATCCAACGCGGAGTGATCAAGCCTCCGCCGCCAGCCAAGAAAGGCGAGTTCAAGGGAAAGTCTCAAGGATAAAAAGGCATCGTCAACATGTTGATTGGCTAGTCGGCACTGAACCGAACGGCCTGCCTTTGAAGTCATCAACTCCGATGAATCTCGCGGCATCGAGTCTGGTGCGACTTGTTCGCGGACACTTTTTTCAAGTTTTCGGAAACGGCTGTATTCCGAGAATTTCCCGAGATAATCCGCTGCCTTTGCGGCGTCGTGGGGTTGGTGACTGCGAGCGGTGCTGGTGGACGGCACATTGATTGCTTTCTGAGCGAATGCCACTGCGCAGAGGTTTCGTGCGATGGTTCGGCGGCGGTGATGTCGTGCCGCGGCAAGCCGATCGGCTTGTTGGACGATGTCTTGATTTTGTGTCGTCAAACCGATTCGTGTTTTCTCGATCGCCTTATTGCACCTTGCTGACTTGAATGGGGAGACTGATGCGCTCGACTCGCGTTTGTGTTTGGCTGACTGGGTTGGCGCTATTGTCAATGGTGACGGCTCATCTCAAATCCGTGTTGGTTGAAGCCGATCGGTGTGTTCGCAACAGCGAGTCGATCACGGTATTGTGCTTCATACTTCGACTACGAAATCGCTCGCCCTGTTGCCGCATGCGGCGACTTGGATCACGGACCGCGCGTCGCAGGTTCACGAGCTTCCGTTGTGCCTCGTAAACGTAAGGAGCAAACCAAAATGATGCGAAGGTGGTTGATACTGGTGTTGCTGGGGTTGTTCGTGTTTTTGGGAGCCGTGAAGGGATTCGCACAAGATCCCCCGACTGCGACCTCGCCGGCCACGACTCCTCGACCGACGGATGCTGCGACTCCGGCGGTCGAGCCGGGGGCTCCGGCGACTGCACCTGGCCCTCCGAAGATCGACACGGGGGACACGGCTTGGATGCTGGTTTCGTCGGCACTGGTATTGATGATGACGGCTCCTGGACTCGCATTGTTCTATGGTGGCCTGGTTCGGAAGAAGAATGTTTTGAGCGTCATGATGCAGTGCGTCACTCTGATGGGCTTGATGTCGACCCTCTGGGTCGTGGTTGGTTACAGCTTGGCCTTTGACACCAGCATCGCCGGGGGATTCGTCGGCGGGTTCGGCAAGATTATGCTCAACGGAATCGCGATCAGCGGGGATGGCCTCAACGCGTTTCATCTCTTGACGATTCCGGACCTGCTGTACATGGTTTATCAAATGATGTTCTTCATCATCACTCCTGGCCTGATCTGCGGCGCGTTCGCCGAACGCATGAAATTCAGCGCAATGGTTCTGTTCTGCACGTTGTGGGGACTTCTGATTTACTGTCCTGTGGCCCACTGGGTCTGGGCGGGTGACGGATGGTTCAACCATCTCAACGCCGGAGCAAAATTCGCCGCCTTGGATTTCGCGGGGGGGACCGTAGTGCATCTGATCTCTGGCGTGTCGGCCTTGATCTGCGCGGTCGTGTTGGGAAAACGGCTGGGATTCGGTACGGAGTCGATGCCACCACACAACCTGACCTATACCTTCATTGGTGCGACGATGCTGTGGGTCGGCTGGTTCGGCTTTAATGCCGGCAGTGCTGGAGCAGCGAATGCTCAAGCGGTGTCTGCGTTCGTCGCGACGCATTTGGCCGCCGCCACCGGTACGCTGGCGTGGGCTGGCATGGAATGGCTCAAGCGAGGCAAGCCCAGTATTTTGGGAGCTTGTTCTGGTTGCGTGGCTGGTCTGGTGTGTATTACCCCGGCGGCGGGATATGTCACTCCCGCCTCGGGAATGATCCTGGGGGTAGCCGCGGGAGTGGTGTGCTACTTCGCCTGCACGACTATCAAGTCCACGTTTGGTTATGACGACTCGCTGGATGCCTTCGGCGTTCATGGAGTCGGTGGTTTTCTCGGAGCGATCCTAACCGGCGTCTTCTCCAGCAGCCTGATCGCGGGAACCGGGAAGGGAGGACTCTTAGAAGGCAACACACAGCAGGTCATCAACCAGTTGGTCGCGATCGGTGCCTCACTGGCTCTATCAGTCGTCGGCACGTTCATCATCCTGAAAGTGGTGGATGCGATCGTTGGCCTGCGAGTCAGTCAGTCAGGCGAGATTGAAGGACTCGACCTCGCGGAACACGGCGAGCATGGTTATATCTTCAACTAAGCGACATCACCTATCACGTTGGCGAAGCATGGCGCGGCCATGCAGCCGACTGAACTTGCGGAGTACATGTCATGAAAAAAATCGAAGCCGTCATCCGGCACTACAAACTGGAAGACGTGAAACAGGCGCTGACGCAGATCAACGTTGTTGGCATGACGGTCACCGAATGCAAAGGCTTCGGCCGCCAGAAAGGTCACAAGGAGACCTACCGCGGAGCCGAATACACCGTTGACTTCTTGCCGAAGACCAAGATCGAGGTCATCGTCAGTGACCAGCAGACTCAAGCCGCCATCGACGCGATCGTCGGCGGTGCTCGCACCGGCAATATCGGCGACGGCAAGATCTTCGTGTCAAACCTCGAAAACGTGATCCGCATCCGCACCAGCGAGTCGGGCGACAGCGCGATCTGACAAATTCGCGATCGCAATGGCGAGCAGTCTCGTTCGACATCAGCAGGCCAGCGGCTTCGGTCGGCCCGAAGCCGCTGTTTTTCTTACGAGGCTTGCCGTGCGCGGCACCAAGGTCTGGTCCAAGAACAAGATCGTGTTGATCAGCCGGAACGCGCTAGCGTCCGGTTCAGTTGGAGACGCACAAACCGGACGCTAGCGCGTTCCGGCTGATTCCAGACAAATCACGGTGTTGTTCTTGGACAGGTTCCAAGCAAACGCTTACTCCTGCTCCTTGGCCGGCGGCTTGCCGAGTCGATAGCCGATGTCTTCGGCCTTGTCGAATTGGCCGCCATCGTCCGCGCCGTTGTGGCCGACGCTGTAGATTAACGCTCCGTCGGCGTCGCGCTGATACCGCGGCGACGTCTTTGGTGCTGCGTAATTATCTTGAGGAACAGCCGGCAAGAAGTCGGGAACCAACTCCTCCAGCTTCTCCGGGTAATGACCGCGCTCCCGCGCAAAGAGTTCAAGGGCCAGCACGGTGAGGAGCACGGCATCTCGCGCGGCCTCGCGGTCGTTGGCGTTGAATATCTGAATGTAAGCTGGAAGCAACAATTTCGCCAAGATCGACTCGCGAAGATACTTGTCCAAATCGCCTGTTGTCGGTTGAGGTCTCAGTATCGCTGGGTCCGGCTCGAACAGACCTGAAGGCGTCTGTTTTGTGCGTTGCGACCGAGGCTTGTCCGCTTGCGCGAGCCAGTTCGCGAAGATGTGCCGAAAAACATGTTCGCCGAGTTCCGGTTCCCCCTCCAGGAACAGAGAGGTTCTCTCAAGAAATGGCGATGACGGAAAACGGATTCCACCGAGATCCGATATCGACGTGGGTGACCGCATCAACGATGTCATCGACAAGTATTCGATTTTCATGCAGTTTGACAGCGGTGGCGTCCGCTTCTGTTCGCCTTGCAGTTCGCGCATCGCGCGACGCAGCAACTCCGCCGTCGTTTGCGGATCGTTCGCCCACCGCACCATGCCTTCGGACGCGGTCGCGTGTACCGCAATCCCCACCAGCCGCTCGATCAAGCAGCCATGTCGACCAAGCTGCCGGCTCATGCGAAAGCTGGTCCGCAACCAGTCCCACGATTCCTCGGGCTTCCCTTCGGCGAGCAACCGCGAGGATTCCAACCGCACGAGCCGCGCGAAGTCCCTCGCGTCCTGAACTGCCGGAATCAGCATGCTGACGTTCACGTCGCTCGCTCGGAAATACTGAGCATCCGGCTTGGCCGTTCCCTGTCGCCAGAGTTCCATGAACGGCCGGTTTGCGTCGAGCCATTTTCGCACTGGCTCCGTCGCGCGTTCCCAGCCATCGGACTGAGCCTTTTCAAACTCGTCACGGTCGCCGGTGTACTTGACAAGCATCGCGCTCGCGGCACGGTACTCGACGAAGGCGTTGTCCGCGTCGGCGACCACGAACTCGAGAACCGACTTGGTGTCGAACGGCTCATCAGCCGGCGGCACTCGCGAAATCTTGATGCCGCGATAAACCAATGGAGCCATGATCAGCGACAGCACCACCAGCACCGAGATCGAAAACTTCGGCTGCAACAGGAACAGAATCCACCGACTCGCGAGCGGCTGCGCTGTAGAAGCGTCAGCGGCATGAGAAGAATCAGAAGCCTCGGACGACATGAGAAGTCTCACAGAGCTTACGTCATTCTGTTTGTACGGTGAAAAAGCGATTCCCGGTAGTTCCGGCCCTCGTGGCCGACGGGTGTGACAACGAATCCTGGAAATCTCGCCCCTTCGTGACTGCGGTTCCATACCGAATGGGATGGTAGCCGTTAGCGGGGGGTTAAGTGCAGCGATACCTCCGGTTCGCCGGCGTTGTGTCGTTGCATGCCGGAGGGATGCCAGAGCCGAGAAAACCTGGCATCCCTCCGGGATGCAAACATGTTCTCGAATCTGAACCGGGGGTATCGCTGCGCTCAACCCCCGGCTAATCGCTTCGATTCCTTCGGGATCAATCACAACAGTTTGATGACGCTTCCACCATCCGTTGCCCGAATTTGTTGCTGCACTCTGGCCGACACAAAGCCGCCGCTCCGCTCCCGCTGCGCCGATCCTCCTGCTACAACTCTCGCGACGAAAACCGTTCTTCCCATCCGCTCCGCGAAAGGACTCCCGATGGGTTTCTTCCGCTTTGAAGAGTTGCCCTCCGTTTCTGGCTCGATTGGCTTGCTGACGTTCGATGTACCGGACAAGAAGGTCAACACGCTGTCGCAGGCGGTGCTGATCGAGTTGGCTCGGCAGTTGGACGTGCTCGAAAAACGAGCCGATTTGAAAGGCTTGCTGTTTCGCAGCGGCAAGCCTGGACAGTTCATCGCGGGAGCCGATCTGAATGAACTCGCCGCGTTAATCGACGCAACGCGCGAGCAATGTCAGCGGGCAATCGCGGCCGGGCACGAGCTGTTCAGCCGGGTTAGCCGCTTGCCGTTTCCGACGGTCGCGCTTATCGACGGCAACTCGATGGGCGGCGGCACCGAGTTGATTCTGTCGATGGACTATCGCGTGGTCTCGAATACTCCGGCGACGAAGATAGCGCTGCCGGAGACGAAGATCGGCCTTATTCCCGGCTGGGGCGGCACGCAGCGGATGTCTCGTTTGGTCGGCGTGCATCACGCCATCGACATCATCTGCGGCGGCGAGCCGGTCTCGGCCACGAAAGCCGTGCAGATCGGTCTCGCGTTCGACGCGGTCCCGGCGGACAAGCTGATTGAAGTCGGCCTGGCGCTGGTTGAAAGAGTAACCGCGTCCGGTGAGTGGCAACTCGATCGCCAGCGGCGTTCGCAGCCGCTCGGCCTGAGCGAGGATGAGGCAAACTTTGCATTCGCGTGCGCCGAAGGAGCGATTAAGGGCAAAACGAAAGGTCAGTACCCGGCTCCGCTGGCCGCACTCAAGGCAATCAAGCAGGGAATCAACCGGCCACTCGACGAAGCGCTGGCCATCGAGCAGGAGGTCGCGCTCGAAGTCGCAGGCACGCCGATTTCCTCAAACTTGATTTCGGTCTTCTTCATGAACAACGCGATCGGCCGCGATCCGGGCTTTTTGCCGGCGACGGCGACGGCTCGCGACGTGAAGCAAGTCGGCGTGCTGGGCAGCGGCTTGATGGGAGCGGGGATTGCGACGGCTCACGCGCGGCGCGGCGTTCCGGCCGTGATGGTCGATGTCGGTCAGGATCGCCTCGCCGACGGCATGCAGCGCGCCTGCAAAGTCATCGAAGATCGCATTCGCATCAATCGCGCGACACCGCGGGACATGCAAGACATGCTCAGCCGGCTGAGCACATCAACGTCGCGAGCCGTCTTCGCCGAGGCCGACGTTGTGGTCGAGGCGATCACCGAAAACGAAGCTCTTAAAACCCAGGCGTATCGCGAACTCGCGAGCCTGCTGCGCGACGACGCGATCCTGTGCAGCAACACGTCGACAATCTCGATCACACGCATGGCCGAAGCGGCACCACATCCGGAGCGGTTCGTCGGCATGCACTTTTTTTATCCCGTTGACCGCATGGAGTTGGTCGAAGTCATTCGCGGCAAGCAAACCGACGACGCCACGGTGGCCACGATCGTCGCGCTGGCGAAGCAAATCGGCAAGACGCCGATCGTGATGAAAGACTGCCCTGGCTTCTTAGTTAATCGTGTGCTGCTGCCGTACATGAACGAGGCCGTGCTGCTGCTGCAAGAGGGAGCCTCGATGGACGACGTCGACAAAGCCGCAACCAAGTTCGGCATGCCGATGGGCCCCATCATGCTCAGTGATCTCGTCGGCTTGGACACCGCGTTTTATGCGGGCCAAGTCGTGTCAGCCGCGTACGCTGACCGCGCCGCGCCGACTCTGATTCTGGGCGACCTCGTGAAAGCCGGACGCTTGGGAAATAAGAGCGGCGCCGGATTCCGCAAGCTCAACAAGAAAGGCAAGCCCGAAGCCGATCCGGATTTCGCACCGTTCCTCGAACGGCATCGAACAGACAATCGCACGTTCACGCTCGATGAGATCACCGACCGCCTGTTTCTGCCGATGCTGCTGGAAGCCACACGAGTCCTTGAAGAAGGGATCGTCGCCGCGCCGCATCACGTCGACATGGGCCTAATCCTCGGTATCGGCTTCCCTCCGTTCCGAGGTGGCATCTTCCACTGGTGCGACACCGCCGGTGCATCCGCGATCCTCGATCGCCTTGGTAAGTACGCCGCGCTTGGCAAGCGCTTCGAGCCGACGGAGTCGATCAGATCGAAACGCGTGTTTTTTCCGAGGGCCAAGATGGTTGGCTGACGCCCGATGAAGTCGAACCGTAATACGTGGGTTTGAAATGTGGGACCAGATGGCACCACAATACCGCCGAATGCAGTCCTCGATTGGCAACATCACACTGTCGGAAGCTGTCCTTTGCAGAGTTATCGCCATGAACACCACGGTCTCCGACAGTTCATTGAACTACGACCGAGTCAAGAAGGCGAAGCTCTACGCCGAAGCTGGCGTGACAGATTATTGGATCATCAACTTGCGCGACTTTCGCGTCGAAGTCTTCCGCGATCCGCGGAACGGCGAATACGAGTCTCGTGAGATCATTGACCGCGATGGCACCGTTCGCCCGCTCGCATTCCCGAAGGTGAAACTTCACCTCGCACGGCTGTTAGACTGGTACGAAACTTAACCGTCGGTTTCGTTCGCGGGATGTCGGCCGTGATTCCTGCTCGGCTGTCACGGCCGGCTTGACAGATCGGTCCACGGATCGAATGGTTAATGACGCATACTTCCACGAACAATGGGATGGCTTCCGGCACGTGGGCGTTGGCAGTTTTGACGGCGACGCACTTCTTCGTCGACACGGTTGCGGGGCAGTTGAACCCATTGTGGCCAATGTTGAGTGAGCAGTCCCGGTTGGGTTCGGCGGCGAATTTTTGGCTGTTGGCGATTTGGGGGTTGGCCACGTCGTTCAGCCAACTGCTGTTTGGGATGATCGGCGATTCGGCCGTTGGGCGTTGGCTGGTGTGGCTTGGTCCTGTGGCGGGCGTGATTTGCTTGGGCAGCCTCGGACTCTCGAGTTCAGCGGTGCCGATGATCACGTCGCTGGCGATCGGAGGATTGGGCA
>CAYSHJ010001228.1:0-2984 GCA_964430385.1 uncultured Planctomycetaceae bacterium | reverse complement strand
TCGGTCCAAAGCACGGAGTCGATGTTCGCTCTCTTTCAACAATTGTTGCAGGGCAAGCAGCCGAACGCGGATGAAGTCGATCACGCGAAGGTAATTGACACTCGCAGCCGCAAGGTGATCGAGAACGACAAAGAATGGCTCGACGTCGAGTTGACGCTTCGACGCGACGCGACTGACCCGGCGATGAAGTCGCTGGCCCGACTGGAATTCCGCGTCGATCCCGCCACCAAGCTGCCGCAGACGATGACTTTTTCGGTGCTCGATGGCGGCGCGAATTTCCCCGCGGACGCACAGCGGCGAATCGTGTACGAAATTGATTACCCTGCGGAAGGCCCGGCCGACATCTACGCCTTGGGCATCCCGCGCGATGTGAAACTCGATGACCGTGTGCCATCCGACGACACGAACCGCGCCCTCAATGCGATTGCCGCCGGTCGACGCGACTTCGACCCGTATTATGCGATCGTGTTTCATGCCGCCGGTCCCGACAATCAGCCCTTCAATGGCCTGCCGTCGAGCGTTGTCTGGCGGCGCGGCAATCAAGTGCGTGTGGAAATGTGCGTGCCGTTCGAGCCATATCCGCCGTACTCGGAGCGACCCGCAGGGACGAGCGATCTGGCCTGGTGGAAGCAACAGCTCAAGCATTTCCGCTTCATTCCTAGCGTGGTCTGCGATGGGAAGACCGGCTATCGGGCGGAAGTCGGTGCGCCCGACGCACAGGGCCATCAACGAGTCACCTCTTGGAAACCCCTGGCGTCGATTCGCAAGGGGGAGTTTCTGAGCGATCTCCATATCAGCCCGGTGCGCGGCAGCCTGCCGGAGTTCCATGCGTATCCACTGGTCGAAGCCAGCGATACCACGACCGTCCAACTCGAACCGGCGGTGACGCCCGATCTTCCGCTCGGATCGTTGTTGACCTTCTCCGTGACGGTACCACGTCCCCTCGTCTATCGTCGCACGCGGTTTTGGCTGGACGGCGATCGCGGCTACGCGGCAACTCGGATGACTCTCGATCAATTGGAATTGTCCGCCGACGAGGCGAAGGCCGGCAGCTATTGCGTCGAAGATCACTATTCAATGCGGAAGTTCGAACGCAGCCCGAAAGGGTTCTGGTATCCGACCTTGGTGGTTCGCGAACCCCGCGTCAAAGATCCCAAGAAGACCAACGGCGAACCGGAGCAAGTTCAGCAGACTTCGACAGGGTTCCTGCTCGACTTCAAGGCCGAGATGCCCGATTCGCTGTTCACGAAGAAAGAACGGAAGACACCCTGAGCGCGCCGATGCCAATTTCTTCTCCGTACACTCTGTGCCTCGGTATTGTCGACTCGCAGGCGGGCTCATCCCCGTTCGGGGAGAAATAAAGGTGTCAGGAATCGAAAACATTCGGGCGCGGTGCCGTCGATCGAATAGAAACAAGAAATCATCGACCTGAATCGCGTTCCATTAACCGAGTCGTCCGTAGGGAAACACATGACAGAGTCCACATACAACACGATCACCTCCGCACTAGCACTCGCGCTCGTTTTTGCGTTCGTTGTGATGGTGGTCTCTCTAATTGCCATGATCGTGCGGTGGAAGACACCCAAACGACGCGGACATATTGGTCGGTTTTTGATCTCGCTCGCAGCAATCCCGGTCCTTATCGGGACACAACAGGCCATTCTGTGGCTTGTCTTCTTGCCAGCACTTGGCAGGCAGAAAATGGCTGAAGTCAATGCAGGCCGTGCCGAACAATTGGCGGCGACAACTTTGATAAACGTCGGCGACACAATCCCACACACATCACTCACAACCATCGATGGCGAAACTATCACTCTGCCGATGCCCGGCAAAGTAGTCCTGATCAACTTTTTTGCGACATGGTGTGGGCCATGCCTAAAGGAATTGCCGCACATTGAACACATTTGGTCAGACCTCCGACACGATGACCACTTCCGACTGGTGGTCATTGGTCGCGAGGAGACCGCCGAAACCGTGCGCACTTTCCGACAGCAACATGCATTCTCATTTCCAATGGCCGCCGATCCCGAACGAGAGGTCTATTCTCTCTTTGCCACGGAATCAATTCCACGAACAATGGTTGTGTCACCTGAGGGAAAGATTATTTACTCGAAGGCTGGATTCTACGAGTCTGATATTGCGGGATTGAATGCTATACTGAAGGGACAGCTTGCTGCGCTCAAATAGGGATGTGAAACAAAGATGGCAGGAACCGAAAACATTTCGGTTCCACCGACATTACCTCTCGACTGCTTCGCGACCGTCGAGATCGGCAAGCGGTCGCTCGGCTTCGCCCGACCAAGACCGCCGGTCAGTCCACCCAGGCAAAAGCGGTCTCGTGTGACGATCCGCCTCAGAGTCTCCAACTCTGTCCGCGCGAGGTGCGCTCGTTGGCCATCGCAGATTGGGACGTTTGGCGGCGGTGACAGGGAGGGACTCGCGGGTTGCCCCAACCCCGTTCCGCCCGGCAATTTCGCGGAATTGCAAATTCGGGTGTAAGAATTTGGGGATTCGTGGATGATTCTTCATAGGAGAAGAACATGCCCGAGTTTCCGGAAACCAGCCACAGCCTCATTGCCAGGGTCAAAGACCTGGGGGATGAAGCGGCGTGGGCTGAGTTTCTCGGAATCTACCAGCCGGTGGTTTTTCGGATGGCCCGGCGACGAGGCTTGCAGGACGCCGATGCTCAGGACGTGATGCAGCAGCAATTCCCGGCCGTCGCTATTTCTCGGAAACAACAGGCCATTTTCATCTTTCTATTCGTAAAGGCCGCGTTCCGGCTGATTCGCTGCCGCTTGGATCGCGTGGCCGACCCGCGGGCGGACCAGGTCGGCATCACCCTCGGCGACGCCCTGATGTCGGCGTTCGCCATGTTCTCCCTCAAGGATCCGTCCCTGCTGGCCTTCGACGAGCGCCGCCGCGACGCCAATGACAACTTCCGCACCATCTACGGCATCCACCAGGCCCCGTCCGACACGCAGATG
>CAYSHJ010001227.1:0-4069 GCA_964430385.1 uncultured Planctomycetaceae bacterium | reverse complement strand
AGGTCCACTGTCCGGCGTGTCTGGAGAAGCATCATCGCGGCGGTGGCGTCACCTATTCCCATCAACTGCTGGGCGCCACCCTGGTCCATCCCGACCTCAAGGCGGCGATTCCCATGGCGCCCGAACCGATCATCAACATATGGACACGGCCAGCAGAACCTGTCCGTGGTGCTGGCGCTGCTGCTGAAGCCGGTCTTGCTGAACTCGTCGTAGGCCGCTGCCAACGTCTGCCAAACTCGCGTTTGTCCGGGCGCTGGCCCAGCGTCGCGTCGAGCGTCCGCGCCCAGGCGGCAAAACAGCGACCGTTCGCGACATTTCCGTGAAGACAACCAACCTATTCAACCCCGCAGTTCGGAAAACGAGTGGCCTTTCCGCAGTTCCCCGATAAGCTAGGCCAATGGGGACGCATCCCGGCTCAGCGACCGGGAATTGCTGCTGAAGGCATAGCGGATCGCGGCGGGCTCCCTCACGTCGGGGTGCGAGCAGACGACGGAATCGCCATCAATGCGAGCTTCCGCCCAGCGCCATTGCTTGTCGGCACCGGCGATGGCAGCGAGCCAAAGAATGATCCAAGCCCCCATGATCTAGCGGCGGGGTTCGGTTCCCCATAGGTGGCGCACGAAGTAATCTTGTCGGCGACGCGCGGCATACGGCGACTCGCCGATCCCGTGGCCGCCGCCGGGGACGATGAGGAAATCAAAATCTTTGTCGGCTTTGATGAGTGCGTTGACGACTTGCAGGGTCGAGGCGGGATCGACGTTGTGGTCTAGTTCGCCGACGGTCAGCAGCAGTTTGCCTTGCAACTTGTGAGCGTTCGTGACGTTCGATTGCTCGGCATAGTGCGGGCCGACGGGCCAGCCCATCCAGAGTTCGTTCCACCAGATCTTGTCCATGCGATTGTCGTGGCAGCCGCAGTCGGCGACCGCGACGTTGTAGAAGTCGGGATGAGCCAACACGGCTCGCAGCGCGCTCTGACCTCCGGCCGAGCCGCCGTAGATGCCGACTCGTGAGAGATCCATTTGCGGGTATTTCACGGCGGCGGCCTGCATCCAGCGAATGCGATCGGGGAAGCCGGAATCGCCGAGGTTCTTGCAGCTCACGTCCTGAAACGCTTTCGATCGGTTGTTCGTCCCCATGCCGTCGATCTGGACGACGATGAAACCCAATTCGGCCAGCGTTTGCAGGTTGTAAAACGCCTGAAACCGCTTCGGCACAAACGAACCATGCGGGCCGGCGTAGATCTGTTCGATGACCGGATACTTTTTGTCGGCGTCGGGATCGAAGTTTGTCGGTCGAAAGATCACGCCGAAGATGTCGGTCTTGTCGTCGCGACCTTTCGCAACGAATCGTTCGGGCGGCTTCCAGCCGGTGGCGAGCAGCGCGGACCAGTCGGCTCGTTCGAGTTCACAGACCAGCGATCCGTCTTTCACGCGACGCAGTTCCGTGACCGGCGGCAGATCGACTCGCGAGTAAGTGTCGAGCAACAACTCGCGATCGGGAGAGAACTCGATCGCGTGCGTGCCGTCGCCGGTCGTCATCCTCACGAGGTTTGAGCCATCGAAGCCGATGCGGCACTCATGCACGAAGTATGGATCTTGCGACGGATCAATGCCGCTCGCTCGAAACCAAATCTCGCGCCGCTCGGCATCGACTCGTTCCACGCTGCGAACGATCCACTCGCCGCGCGTGATCGCGTTCTTCACGGTGCCTGTGGGCGCGTCGTAGAGATAGAGATGATTCCAGCCGTCCCGCTCCGACATCCAGATGATCTCGTCGGTCTCATCGAGATCGTGCCGGAATTGTTTGTGTGCGTAGTCAATGAATGTGGGTTGTTGCTCGTCGATGATGGTTCGCGAGCGGCCAGAGTCGGCATCGACTCCGATGACCCGCAGCACTTGATGACCGCGCTGGTTGTAGGCGAACCGAAACTCCCGCGAATCCGGCTGCCAGCGGAGGTCGTTGATGCTCCACGGATTCGCGAACAGTTCGTCGGCAATCGGAATCTCTTTCCGTTCGGCTACGTCGAACAGGTGCGGCTTCGAGATCGGAATGCGGTCTCCCGGCTTCAGGTAATGAAACGCTTGCAGCTTCGGCTGAAGCTGATCGCGCGGCGAAGACTCGACAACCTGCACTTGGCGATCGTCGCCGGCCTGAGTCCGCATCATGACAACGCGACGACTGTCGGGAGACCAGAACGCCGCTCCCGAATACGCATCGTCGATCTTTCCTTCGTGGCTGAGCGACACCTCTTCGCCGCTCTTGCGATCGCGCAGCACGACGTTGTGTTCCTTCACAAGCGCCGTCCATTTTCCATCGGGAGAATCGGCATTCGAGTTGCCTCTCGACGGACCCGGACGTTGATTCCGTTTCGTCGGACGGACCCCATCAATGATGGCTCGCCCGGCAGTTTCGGTGGCTTCAAAGATTCCGAGCGTCTTCCCCTCCGCTGCCGTCACCAGCCAAACGTGACCGGCGAAGGTGTGCTGCTCATGCTCCTCATCCGGCTTGAGCGTCGCATACGCCTTGCGTCCTCCTTCGGTGTCGAGCCAGAAAACCTGAACCGTGTCCTTCGTCCGATTGATGAACCGCAGCGAGGTCTCTTCGCCCGTCCGACGTGACGGATGCGGCTCGTCGAGCATCGGCAGCGACTCATTCGCCGCGTCTCCGGGACCGAGTTCGCGCAACTCATAGGGCGCCAGCAAACACTCCCACCGCTTGCCGCCGACCGAGAATCGCAACGTCGTGAGCGGATCATCAAAGCCGACCTCATCGAACGGCAATCGCTCAGCCGTGATTTCTTTCTTCAACACATTGCTCAGCACGGCCGCCAGTCGCGCGTGATCGAATGCTGATCGCCGCTCACCAGCAACGGTATCGACCAATACGAACTCGCGGGTTCCGTTTCCCAGATCGTTGCGATACCAAAACCGTTGATTGCCACTGAGCCAACGCGGACGTACCGCTGACTTGAAGACCTTGTCCCGTGTCAGCGCGGACAATTGAGCCGCACGGTCGTAGTCCACCCGCGTCCCTTGAGCGTTCGCGTCCGGCAGTGACAGCGCTAGCCAAAAAAAAAACGCAATCCTGCCAATCCTTGTCATGGTGTGGGACTCCAGACGATTTGATCGCCGCACCGCCGCCGACGTTGCAATTATGCGCATTTCGAAAATCAGCCGCGCGGCGCTAGCCCCGGTTAAACGGCATGAACCGGGGCTAGCGCCGCGCGGCTAATTTCTGTGATGCGTATTATGTGTCTTCGCGAAATTGAATTCGTTTGGACGACTGTCGCGCGAGTTTTTGGTTTCCGCGGATCGCTCCCCGCAGAAATCCTTTGATCGACCACTCCTCGCCCATGGATCGCTGCAACCAGGAACCGCCGCAGTTCACACCAATTCGCGGATCGGCTCGCGCTCGTCGAGGATGTACCGCGGTCGGCCCGAGTGGTCTGGGAAGGTCTTGGCCGGGTCGATGCCCAGCGCGTGGTATAGGGTGGCCAGCACATTCGAGGGAGTGTAGGGCCGGCCCTTGGCCCGCTCGGCACGGCCGTCCGTCTCGCCGACGACCTGACCCATTTTTAATCCGCCCCCAGAGAACAATACGAAACCCGCGTCCGGCCAGTGGCCCCGGCCGGCGCTTCCGGGGACAAGCGCGTGATCGATGAGCGGTGTGCGACCAAACTCGCCCCAGATCACGACGGTCACGTCTTTGTCGAGGCCGCGCTGGTAGAGGTCGGTGATCAAAGCCGACACAGCGTGATCGTACTTCGGGAGCATAAGCCGAAGGTATTTGAAGTTGTGCCAATGGGTATCCCAATGATCGAGGGAGCCCTTGAAGACATCGCCGATCGTGGCCGAGTAACGGCACGGCAAGGTGACCACCGAGACTCCCGCTTCGACCAGGCGACGGGCCAGCAGGAAATCGGTGGACTCTCCGTAAGCCGCCCGGACACTGTCCGGTTCCCGGCTGAGGTCGAAAGCGTCGCGTACCTTGTTGGAGCTGATCATGGCGAGGGCCTGGGCGGTGTAGCCGTCCACGTCGGCGAGAGACGCTGCGCCATCGTCGAGGCCGC
>CAYSHJ010001226.1:0-2990 GCA_964430385.1 uncultured Planctomycetaceae bacterium | reverse complement strand
GAGACCAGTCGCGTGCGGCAGGCTTTGTCTTCGATCGGGACCAGCAGTTCGACGCGGCGGTCGAGGTTTCTGGGCATCCAATCAGCGCTGGAGATAAAGACTCGTTGATCACCGCCGTGATAGAAGTAGAAGACGCGGCCGTGTTCCAGAAAGCGATCGACGATGCTCACGACCGAGATATTGTCGCTCAGCCCTTTCACGCCGGGTCGAAGACAGCAGATGCCACGGACGTTAAGCTTGATTTTGACGCCGGCTTTCGAGGCGTCGTACAGAGCGTCAATGATCGCCGGGTCGACCAGCGAGTTGATCTTCGCCAGGATCAGCGCCTTCTGGCCTTGTTTCTTGCGGTGCGTTTCGGCCTCAATCATTTCGATCAGCTTTTGCCGCAGGCCGATCGGAGCCATCTCGATCTTGCGGAACGTCTGCGGCTGCGAGTAGCCGGTGATCGCGTTGAAGAAGCTGGTCGCGTCGGCACCCAACTCTTCGTTGCTGGTCATGAAGCTGATGTCACTGTAAACACGAGCGGTCGTCTCATTGTAGTTGCCGGTGCCGAAGTGGACGTATCGTGCGATACCCTGCGGTTCGCGGCGGACGATGACCAGGCACTTGGCGTGTGTCTTCAACCCCTTCACCCCGTAGATGACGAGCGCCCCGGCCCGTTCCAGACTCTTCGCCCATTCGATATTGCGTGCCTCGTCGAAGCGGGCCTTGAGTTCAACGATCGCCGTGACATACTTGCCCCGCTCGGCCGCTCGTTGCAGCGCGGCGACGATCGGACTGTTGCGGCTGGTGCGATACAGGCTTTGTTTGATGGCCAGCACGTCCGGATCGTCGGCCGCCTCTTCCAGCAATCGCAGCACCGGCTCGAAGCTTTCATAGGGGTGGAACAGCATCAGGTCTTGCCGCTTCAAGACCTGAAACATGCTGGAGCCGAGATCGACACTCGGCGAAGGCTGCGGTGGCCACGGCTCGTACCGTAAGTGATCGAAGCCGGAGCGATCCGCCAGTTGCATAAACGCCGAGAGGTCCAGTGGTCCCGGCACGACATGCACGGCCTCGTCTCGGATCTGTAACGCCTTCTGCAAGAACGCCAGCAAGTGCGTCGTGCCTCGATCCGATATCTCCAACCTGACGCAGGCGGCCGTACGCCGAGCTTCGGTCACTTCCTCCATCTCGGCCAGCAAGTCGGGGGCGAGGTCTTCGCGGACACTGAAGTCGGCGTTGCGAGTGATCCGAAACGGTACGCATTCGCGGATCGTCTCGCCGGGGAAGAAGCGTTCGACAAACATGCCGACCACGTCTTCGAGCAACATGAACTCATAGCCGCCGTCCGACGGCAGCGTGACAAACCTCGAGGTCGATCGTCCGAACGGCACGATCGCGAAGCGCGGCTTCTTCGTGGCATCATCCATCGCCGGAGCAACCTGCACGCACACGTTCATCGACTGGTTGATCAGCAGCGGAAAATCGACGCTGCAGGTCACGGCTATCGGAGTCAGCACACTGGCGATCTCGTCGTCGAAGCGTTGTTCGAGCAACTTCGATTGACGCGGGTGGAGTGCCTCCGGACGCACGCGGCGAATGCCTGCCTCAGCCAACTGCGGTTCGAGAGTTTCCAGGAAGCACTGGTACTGCTCGCCGGTCATCTGGTGCGTGCGGACGCTGATGGCTTGGAGTTGTCGCTCGGGAGTCATGCCGTACAGATCGGGCACGGTACTGCCCTGTGACAGCAACATCTGTAAACTGCCGACGCGAACCATGAAGTATTCGTCCAAGTTCGACGCCGTGATGGCCAAAAACTTGACTCGTTCGAGCAGCGGGACGCTGGCGTCGCAAGCTTCCGCCAGCACGCGTTGGTTGAACTCCAACCAGCTCAGTTCGCGGTTGAGGTAATTTGACGGAGCCGTGGTGTCGGTCATGGAAGCTTGCTCGTGGCGAGCCCCGGACGTGAGTCCGGGGGTGAATGGCTCGGAAATCAGCAGTCAATGGAGTCCTGGGGCGGACGAGTGTTAACTAACAGCGGGGCCTGGTGACAAGTCGGATGATCATCCCGAACAGGACAATCTCAAGCGGAAGAAGCGCCGAGCGAAAGCGCGGTATGACATCAATCAGCAGCATTGTGTGGCAGTCCGGTCACGAATTGTTTTCGGCTAGGCTAAGCTAGGCTAAACTGTCGGTGGACCGAAACGGAACCGCGGCCGGCTGGTCGTTTTGGGGGTCGCTGACATAACTCTGCTGACAAAATGCCGTTCCGGCCTGGATTTTGGCGACGACGCTCTTCAAACTGATCTGCCGCGCACGTCTCCCGTTAATTCATTTCCCCCCTCTTTCAAAGGAGCTCTTTATGCCGGTTTCACGAAGAGTTCGCGGTGCTTTCACATTGATCGAATTGTTGGTGGTCATCGCGATCATCGCCATTCTGATTGCCTTGCTGCTTCCGGCCGTGCAACAAGCTCGTGAAGCGGCACGACGCAGCCAGTGCAAGAACAACCTCAAGCAGATTGGCATTGCTTTGCACAATTATTTTGACATTCACAAGATCTTACCGCCCGGTGCGCTGTGGCGTGACCCAACATCAACAACCGGTGCAGGACTATTGACACCGACATCAAATACGACCGGCAGTACCCCAGGCAATACGCTCGAGGCTGCGGCGTCGGCGTTCACACTGATCTTGCCTGAGATGGATCAGATTCCGCTCTTTAAGAAGTACGATCCATCGCAGTCGATGGCGTCACCTTCTCCCAGCGCGAATGCCACCGTCCGCGGAACGTTTCTGGCGGCCTACGCCTGTCCTTCAGACTCGAATGCCACTGCCGCGAACAAGTGCTTGCGCATGAATGGTGAATGGGCCAGAACGTCGTATGGCGTCAACTCCGGTGCCACTCCTGGTTACAATCCGGCCGCTTCTAGTTTCAGTTTCAATACGGCTTTTTGGGCCACGAGCCTCACCGAACGTGGCGTGATGGGATATGGAGGCGCGGCGCGAC
>CAYSHJ010001225.1:0-12270 GCA_964430385.1 uncultured Planctomycetaceae bacterium | reverse complement strand
CTCCACGACGCCGACACGGTTGTTCGGGATGAATTTCACCCCCAACAACGCCGGCAGCAGGAGCAATGCGACGACAAACAACATCGCAATGAGTCGCACCGCTCCGTCTGGCAAATCCGCCGCCAACAAATTCATGCTCATCAGAAACGTACTCATGGTGTCCCTTTCGTGTGCGCAGTCATGTGCGCTCGTAGCGACCGCATTCATGCGGTCCAGCCAAGGACGCCGACTTGGGTGTCGCATCAACCCGATGAATCGGGTCACGACGAGCGCCGCGTCCCCGGCTCGTGGACACTGAGGCAACTTCGGGGCCAATCACCTCAATCGCGACAACCGCCCATCCACAGCCGAGTTCAGCCAAACAGCAACTCTCGCAGACCTCGCGAGAATTGTCAGATGTGGTGACAATTCTCACCCATGCCTGACTCACTTCTGATCTTGCAACCTTTCGGGACCGATCTGAGCGACCTGCGCAAGGCAATCGTCTCCAAAGCTGATGCGAACGCTGTCGTGCAATTGGTCACGTCGCCAATGGAATTGCTCACAACGGTGGCGGACGCGACGCGAGACCATGTTGCGTTAATTCCGCTCGCCGCGGGACGAGTCAAGAACGGCGGCTTGGCGTTGATATCGCAAATTCGCGAAAGCAATCCAGATGTCGTCGTGGTCATTGTCGCGGACAAAGGCGATGTCGATTTGGCCGCGCGAGCCATTCAGGCCGGAGCGAACGACTTCTTGGTGCTCGGACCAAAACTGCGTGAGCGAGTCGCAACGCTGCTGGGCAAGCTGCAGGCGCTGCTCGATGCGGTGCGGCGGAAGCGACAGTTGGATGAATACAGCTCGCAGCTTGCCAAGTCGCTGCAACAGCAGTGGCCGCTGATTGGAGGTTCGGCGGCAATGCGGAAGTTGCTGACGCGGATTCAGCGAGTCGCCAAGGTGCCTCGGTCGGTGTTGATTGTCGGCGAGCGAGGCACGGGCAAAGAATTAGTCGCGCGTGCGATTCACTTTTCGGGCGGGCCGGCGTCGAGGCCGCTGGTCACGATCAACTGCGCGGCGTTTAACGACGCGCTGTTGGAAAGCGAACTGTTCGGCCACGAGCGGGGGGCATTCACAGGCGCGGACACCGCTCGCCGCGGCAAGTTCGAGCTCGCCGACAGTGGCACGCTTTTTCTCGACGAGATTGCCCACATGTCGCTGCCGTTCCAGCAGAAGATTCTGCGCGTCGTCGAATACGGTGCCTTCCAACGAGTTGGCGGCAGCGACGAACTGCGCACGACCGCGCGTATCGTCGCCGCCACGAACTGCAATCTGCGCGACCGAATTGAACGAGGCGAGTTCCTGGCGGACTTGTACGACCGCCTCTCGTTCGAGGTGCTCGACATCCCGCCGTTGCGGCAGCGCGGCGACGACGTTGAGCTGCTGGCCCGGCATTTCCTGGCCGAGTTCCTGCGCGAGACGCGTTCACTCACGCCCAAAAATTTTTCGACCGCCGCACTCGTAGCGCTCAAACAATACTCGTTTCCCGGCAACGTCCGCGAGCTGAAGACGATCGTCGAACGCGCGGCCTATCGCGACGCGGCAACCGAGATCACGCCCAACGAACTCGGTCTCACCGCCGAGGACAATTGCCGCACTCGCGCCGGCACCTTCGAGGAAAAGCGGGATGCCTTCAGCCGGCAACTCGTTCGCGAAGCGATCACCCAAGCCAGCGGCAACCAAGCC
Source organism: uncultured Planctomycetaceae bacterium (assembly GCA_964430385.1). GTDB lineage: Bacteria > Planctomycetota > Planctomycetia > Planctomycetales > Planctomycetaceae > CAYSHJ01. The sequence continues at coordinate 10,548 of CAYSHJ010001225.1, read as the reverse complement.
CAAGCCGCTCGACTGCTGGGCCTCTCGTACCACCAGTTCCGTTACTATCTCAAGAAGTACTCCACTCGCTAGAAGATGACCACGACACAATTTCGGACGGGCACTACCGATGCGAATTGCCGCCGTGCAAATGGATGTGACGATCGGACAGCCACAAGCCAACTTGTCCGTAATGTTGAACAAGCTCAACGAGGCGAGCGCCGCCGGAGCGGAATTGATCGTGTTCCCGGAGTGCGCGCTCACCGGCTATTGCTTTGAGAGCGTCGAAGAAGCGATGCCGTTTGCGCAGACGTTGCCCGGTCCCGCGACCGAGCGATTTCAACAAGCGTGTGCGGAGTTTGGCGTCTTCGCGGTGTTCGGCCTATTGGAACGCGAGGGCTCGAAGCTGTTCAACGCGGCGGCGCTCGTCGGGCCGAGCGGCCTGATCGGCTCGTATCGCAAAGTCCATCTGCCGTACCTGGGGATCGACATGCAGACGACGTACGGCGACCGCCCGTTCGCGGTCCATGACGTCGATGGCGTGAAGGTCGGCATCTTGATCTGCTACGACGCGGCGTTTCCCGAAGCGTCGCGATCGCTCACGTTGCTGGGAGCCGATTTGATCGTGTTGCCGACCAACTGGCCTCCCGGCGCCGAGTGCGTGGCCGATCACACGCTCAACAGCCGAGCGATGGAAAACGCCGTCTATTTCCTGGCCGTGAATCGCGTCGGCGAGGAGCGCGGCTTCCGCTTCATCGGCCGCAGCCGCATCTGTGGCCCCAGCGGCTGCACGCTCGCAACCACCGAAGACACTGGCGAACTGATTTTGTACGCCGACATCGACCCGACTCAGTCTCGCAATAAACGCGTCACCCGCGTCCCCGGCAAACACGCCATCGACCGCCTCGCCGACCGCCGGCCAGAGTTGTACGAACTGCTGACTCAGCCGCATTCGTTACAATCACCCCGAGACGATGCCGCAAGTTAGTCGGCAACAAACCGTTGGCTGTGACTTCTGATTTCTGACTTCTGACAACTCCGTACCATGTCCCTCATCCACCCCGCACTGATTTATGCCGCCGGTTTGGCGGTGATTCCGGTCATCCTGCACTTTTTGTTGCGGGCCAAGCCGAAGAAATTGGTTTTCCCCGCGCTGCGATTGATTCAGATGCGACGGCGGCAGAGCGTGCGGCGGATGCGGCTGCGGCACGTGTGGCTGTTGCTGCTGCGGATGCTGGTGATCGTCGGTTTGGTGATCGCTGCGGCGAGGCCGTCGCTGCCGGAGGCGGACTACGAGTTCAACAAGCGCGAGCTGCTCACTCTGTTCGCGATCGTGGCGGCAGCGATCGGGATGTACATCGGACTGACGCTTTCCTGGCGGAAGAAGCGGCTCTCGCAACAGACGCTGGCGTACCGGCGCACGTTGCTGCGCGGAGGACTAGGCTCCGGCATGGCGGTGTTGATCGCGTTGCTGTTCGCTTGGCCTTACGTGAATCGACTGCGAGCCGAAATCTCCGCACCGGCTCAGGAGGTTCGCAGTGACTTGCCAGTCGCGGCGGTGTTTTTGTTCGACACCAGTCTGTCGATGCAGTACCAGCAAGAAGGAAAGACGCGGCTCGATCAAGCCAAGGCGTTCGCGTTGCAGCATCTCGAATCGTTGCCGGCGCGGAGTCGCATCGCAGTCGGAGACAGTGGCGGCGGGGCGAGTGGCGAGCGCGGCTCGGCGTCGATTGTGTTTCAAGCGGACCTTGTCGGAGCGAAGTCGAAGATTCAATCGCTGGCGTTGCAGCCGGTGTCGCTGCCACTCAACGATCGACTGCGCGCGGCCCTTTCATTGCAAGAACAGGATCAAGGTCGCACGCTCAACGAGCAGCAGTCGGCGCCGCAGGACGCTCGGCGGGATCGGTTCATTCGCGAGATTTACCTCTTTACCGACCTGGCCTCGACCGCGTGGCGCCTGAGCGGCGCGGCGTTGCTCAAAGAAGAGATCGATAAACGTCCGTGGGTCAGCGTGTACATCATCGACGTCGGTGAATCGCAACCGAAGGACGTCGGCATCACGGACGTGACATTGTCGAGGCAGAGCGTCTCAGAAGGGGGAACGCTCACGGTCGACGCGGCGTTGACGTCGATCGGTTTTGAGGAAGCTGAGAAAACTGTTGAACTGTGGATGCTCGGCCGAGACGGCAAGCTCATCAAGCATGGTCAGAAACCGGTCAAGCTCGGCGGCGCGGCCGGTGCTCGCGTACAGATTTCGGTCGCGAATTTGCAAGGCCCCGTGCAACACGGCGAGCTGCGGTTGCTGTCGAGCGACCCGCTGCCAATGAACGACGTGCGGCACTTCACGGTCGAGGTCAAGCCGCCGCCAAAGGTCTTGCTCGTTTCACCCAGCGCCGCGGTCGGTGACTATCTGAAAGAAGCTCTCGCGCCACCGGGACTCGTTTTGGCGAAGAAGGCGAGATACGAAGTGGACGACATCCGTCCGTCGAAGCTGCCGCACACCAAACTCGGTGAGTATTCGGTCGTTGTCTTGAATAGCGTGCCAGCTCCCAGCGACACGGTGTGGAAGTCGTTGCATAAATACGTGGTCGGTGGTGGCGGGCTGGCGGTTTTCTTGGGATCAGCCGCGCTCGGCGAAGCGGTCGGCGTGGATCCCGTCTCGTACAACTGTGACTCTGCGAAACAACTTCTTCCGGCGCACTTGGATGCGGCGTTGAGTTTCAAGACACCCGTGGTCCTCGACTTGAAGAACCTCAATCATCCCGCGCTCAAGAAGCTCGATGAGTTCGGCGGCGCGGGAGAGTTAGCAACCGTCGACATTCGTCGCTACTGGAAAGTGACTTCGTTCGACGGAGCCAATGTGCTCGTGCCGTACTCCGACCCGGAAGCGCGGCCCGCGTTGATCGAGCGTCGTGTTGGAGCCGGTCGCGTCGCGATGCTGACGACCGCCGCCGATCTGCGCGGCTGGAATGAACTGCCGCACAGTTGGGCGTTCGTCGTGTTCGCCGATCAGTTGATGCAGTACCTCTCCGGCCGCAACGAAGCGACGCACAACGTGCTGGCCGGCGAGGACGTTGTGCTGCGAGTCGACAGCGAACCGCCGCTCACTCGCTACCTGCTTCGCAAGCCGAGCGGTCAGCAACTCCAGGAACCAATCGCCGCCGGAACAACCTCGTTCGCGATTCGCGCGACCGATCAGCTTGGCCACTACGACGTCCTGTCCGCCGACCCGCAATCGAAGTTTGCCGGCAGCGGATTCAGCGTGAATGCCTCGCCGAGCGAATGCGACTTCCGCCGTCTGACCGATGCCGACCTGCCGCAGTTTTTCGGCGAGAATGACAAGTCCGGCCGCAAGCGGTATTCGGTCGTTCGCGACATCAAAGACCTGCAACGTGTTGTCGCCACCGGCCGACTGGGCGAAGAGATTTATCCGCTGCTGTTGCTCGCCGCCCTGCTCTGCTTCTGCGGCGAGCACCTTGTCGCGAATTGGTTCTACGCGGAAGAAGGTAAGACAGCGACAGCGGCGGCCGCGTGACGTGGCCATCATGATGGAGTTGACGATGAAAGAAATCGCGTTGGTAATCGGAGGCGCGTTGGTTGGTGGCGTGATTGGCTACTTAGCGTTCTTCTGGATCGCGGACCAAGACTTTTACGCCCTGATTCTTCCGGGAGGCCTGATCGGCATCGGTGCCGGGCTGTTTCGGAACCGCTCGCTCGGGCTGGCGATTGGATGTGGTGTGGCGGCGGTGGCTCTCGGGGTGTACACGGAATGGAAGTTCCGCCCATTTGTGGCGGATGACAGCCTGGGATATTTCCTCGCTCACGTTCACAAGCTGAAGCCGCTGACCTTGCTGATGATTGCCGTGGGTGGTGTGATCGGGTTCTGGGGGCCTTTCAGTCAGTGGCGGCGCGAGGCGAAATCGGAAGGCCAAGTCCGGTGAGTAATCGACCGAGTTGTCGTGACAAGCTTTCACCGCGTCCGCATGGGGTAGTGGGTCAGTTTGGACCACGATTTGGGTGGCACGCCCTGCCAAGGGCGTGGAAAACGGCGATACTAATGGCCACGCCCTTCGATGACTCAGGGACGTGCCACCCAAACTGACACACTATCCCGCATAGCGGAGTTCAGTCGCCGCCTTGACGGTCGAAAGTGGGCAGACCTATCATCGCCCGCCCTTTTTTTCGATCGGCGTGAACTCAGCCGACTTTTGTGAATTTCAGCGGAAAGACCGCAATGAAGCCTCAGCCTGCACAACATGTTCTCTCTCACGCCAAGGCCTTGCCCGACAAGCCACAGCCGCTGGTGAAGTGGCTCGATGAGAACGGCAACGCGCTGGTGGGGGTGGCCTGCGTACTCATGATCGGTGCGGCGATTTGGTATTCGTACCATCGCACAACCACGTCCCGCGCCGAATTGGCGTGGGCTCAGTACAGTACGGCTGGCAACGCCAAAGAGTTTGGTGACGTCGCCGACGCCTACGAGAGCTATGACGTCGGCGCGTGGGCTCGATTGAGCGAAGGTGAACGGTATCTCGATTCGGGGCTGGCGTTGATGTTCACCGACCGATCCGCCGGCCTGGGCGACCTGGAGAAGGCGGATGAGGCCTTTCAAAAGGTGCTGCATTCGGCGTCGGCCCCGACACCTGTGCGCGAGCGCGCCTTGTGGGGCTTGGCCAAGTCGACCGAGACACAATCCGGTGCCGACACGAGCAATGCCGTCAAAGCCTATGAAGCGTTGCTGACTCGATTCCCGGAGTCGACGTACAAGTCGTCGGCTGAAGAGCGGATCGAAGGTCTTAAGTCGGACAGCGCGAAAGAGTTTTACGCCTGGTTCCACAAACAAAAACCGAAGCCCGCCGATCGCAGCAAACCTCAAGATGGCCTGCCGCCGGGGCACCCACCGACCGGCACGTCAAAGGATGAACCGGCCGACACGGAGAAGCCAGCAGACGGCGAGAAGTCCGCGCCGCCAACGCTGACGATTCCGCTCGATCCCGACGACGACAAGCCGGCTGAGAAAAAGAAGGACGACCAGCCGCCGGCCGCCGAGCCTGAAAAGTCCAAAGGCGATCAGGCTTCAGCAGTCATCGACAGCTTGAAGACGGAGTTGGAAATTGACTTCAACCGCATCCCGCTGCAAGACGCGTTCAAGTTCATCGCCGACAAGTGCGAGGTGGAGATTGGAATCGACGGTGACGCCCTCAAATCGGCCGGCTTCACAAAGAACATGCAGCAGACTTTGAATCTCGGCAAAACGACCGGTCTGCAAGCCATCGCAGCCATTCTCAAACGATACGACAAAGAATCCGTTCCGATCGTGCTGGTGGTTGACGAGGCGCAGAAGATAGCACTGATCACGACGGCGGCATTCGCCAAGAAAGACGGTCTGGCTCCGTTTGTGTTCCCGAAGGAATCTGACAAGCCGAAAGACGAGTCGGAGAAACGGAAGGACGACGCGAACAAGCCGAAGGGTGAGAGCAAGGATGCGCCTGCGGAGTCGAAATGAGTTCCGGCGGTGCGTTCTCAGCAGACGAGACAGCTCGCGCGAATGAGGCCGAAGAGTCGACGACCGAGGAGGAGAATCTCGCGTTCGAGGTTCATGAAAGTCTTTCGCTCTCCGATGAGCCGCTGCGCGTCGTCGTCGAACCTCGCGCGCATGGCTGGCGGGTCGATCATTACCTTTCGCGGCTGTTTCCGAACTACAGCCGCGCGCTGTTCCAGCGTGCGATCGAGCAAGGTTCCGTGCTGGTCAACGCGCTGCCGGTCAAAGCCTCGCGACGGCTGCGGGTCAACGATTGCCTCGATGTCCGTCTACCCGAATTGCCCGACAGCAGCTTGCCTCCGGAAAACATTCCGCTCGACATTCTGTTCGAGGACGCTTCGCTCGTCGTGCTCAACAAGCCGGCGAACATGATCACGCATCCGGGCAAAGGGCATTATCGGGGCACGCTGGCGGGAGCATTGCAGTTTCATTTTGACCAACTCAGCAACGTCGCCGGCCAGCTTCGACCGGGCATCGTGCATCGGCTCGACAAGGACACCAGCGGCGTGATCGTGATTGCCAAGAACAATCAAGTCCATTTCCGGCTCAGTGAACAGTTCGAATTGCGCACGGTTCACAAGGAATACCGAGCGATCGTGTGGGGCGAGTTGCCGCACGATCGCGGCGTCATTGACACGTTCGTTCGAGTGAACCCGAAGGCTCGCGAGAAAATGCAGGTCTGCGAACCGGGGGGCAACGCGCGGCAGGCCGTCACGCACTTCGAGATTGTCGAACGCTTTCCAGGCTTCACGCACGTCCGTCTGCTGCCGAAGACCGGCCGCACGCACCAGCTCCGCGTCCACTTGTCGCATCTCGGACATCCGATCGTCGCTGACGATCTGTACGGCGGGTGCAAGGCTCTGCGCGTCGCCGATGTCGATGGATCGTCGAATCAGGCGGAGCGAGAATCGCTGCTGTCTCGCAAAGCCGAAGCCGCTGCGAAACGCGCCGGTCTCGACTCGGCCGTCGATGCGTTGCCTAACGTCCTGATCCGCCGACAGGCCCTGCATGCGTTCCGGTTAAGCTTTCAGCATCCAGAGAATGGAATGCCGCTGACGATCGAGGCCCCGTGGCCCAGCGACTTCCAAGCAACCCTGAACGCGCTGCAAGCATTCGCCGCTCCGAAAGTCGCAAACTGAAGCCGTGTTGAATGCAGGCCGCCGCATCTTGCGGTTTGGTTCGCGGTGAGGCTTGGCGGGAGGTCGCGGCTTCTAGAAGGCAGCAATTCATAGTCAGATGGTGAGACTTCTGCCGTTAATCACGTCAGCTCCAGGTGCAGTTCCAAGCCGAACTTGGTGAGCCGCTCCCGGAGTGCTGCCAGGCAGCGTTTCGCAGGATTGAGGCCGAGATGACTGGCTCAGTCTTACCTCGTGCGACTCTTTCATTCGCGACGCTCCTCCGGCTTACGCCGGCGCACCCTGACGCCTTTGTTTTCTCCAGATGTTTTGGCGTCGGCGAGAATACGTCATACTGCCGAAAGACACCAATCTCGCAGTTGCTGACATTGCAGTCCATTTTGAATCCTCGCATCGGAAAAACACAACATGCGCATGCTGCTGATTCGATTTGTCGTTCTGGCGATTTCGCCTTGGGCCGCATTCTGTGTGGCTGCCGAATCGATCGAAATCGGTTCGCGGAGAGAGTTGTTCGTCGATCAGGCGTTGCTCGAGCGTTTGGAAGGACGAGCGGAGTTCCAATTGCATCATCCCACTCCGCGAGAAATCGCCATCACCTTCGAGAAGCCCTGGGAAGGAAATGCGAGCGGGTATGCGACCGTGTTTCCGGACGGCGACCTGTATCGGATGTACTACCGAGGCCATCGCTACATCATCGATCCACCTCCGTTACGGCAAGCTCAATCGGAAGTGGTCTGCTACGCCGAGAGTCACGACGGCATTCACTGGGTGAAGCCGAACCTTGGTTTGTTCGATTGGCCGCCGACCATGAACAACACCGGTGCGAAAGAGAACAACATCCTGTGGCGCGGCGGTCATGAGACGCACAACTTCGCTCCGTTCAAAGACGCCAATCCGGCTTGCCCGCCCGATCAGCGTTACAAGGCAGTCGGCGGTACTACGACCAGCAATGGGCTGCTGACGTTCAAATCAGCCGACGGCATTCGTTGGTCCAAACTCAGCAACGGGCCGGTGGTCACGAAGGGCGCGTTCGATTCGCACAACACGGCCTTCTGGGATCCGGATCGCCAACGCTATGCGATGTATGTCCGGTACTTCAGCGAAGCAGACTTCAAAGGACTGCGTTCCATCGGTATGTCGCATTCGACGGATTTCAAGACGTGGTCCGAACCGGTCGGGCTGACGTATCCGAACTCGCCGCCTCAGCAGATGTATACAAATCAAATCGCGCCGTACTACCGCGCACCGCAACTGTTGCTCGGCTTTCCGACGCGCTTTGTGGCTCGTCCGCTGACGGAGCATGCGAAGCGGTTGGAACCGGTCGAGACGCGGGCTCAATTCGTGGCCTCGGTGAAAGGGATCGATGCCTACACGGGTGCCGAAGTGACGGACGGTTTGCTCATCGCCAGTCGAGACGGCCAGTCGTTTCGTCGTTGGGACGAGGCGTTCCTGCGTCCGGGCCCCCAAGCGGAAGGTCGGTGGATCTACGGCGACAACTATCAGAGCTACGGCCTGTTCGAGACCAAGGCCGACATGGCCGGACTGCCCAACGAGATCTCGCTGCATTTCAACGAAGGCTCGTGGCGAGACGAAATGCACCGGCTGCGACGCTACACGATTCGGCTCGATGGCTTCGTTTCACTGCACGCGCCGCTGGCCGGCGGCGAACTGACGTCTAAGCCGCTGAAGTTCACCGGCCGACGTCTTTCATTGAACTACGCCACGTCCGCGGCCGGCAACCTCCGAGTCGAACTTCAAGACTCCGCCGGCAAGCCGATCCCCGGTTTTTCGCTGGCCGACGCGGATGAGTTGTTCGGCGATACCATCGATCAAAAGGCTGCGTGGAAAAACTCCACCGACGTCAGCCCTCTCGCCGGCCAAGAGGTGCGACTCCACTTCGTGCTCTGCGACGGCGACTTGTTCTCGTTTCAATTCACGGACTGAGACTTGTGATCTGTATCACCGTCCGACCACGAGACACGTGCAAGGAACCACTCGATGAAATCGAATCGTCGCCAGTTCATTCAGGCCGCTGGAACCGCGGGAGCGGCGCTGTTGACTTTGCAGGCCGCGTCGGCTGACGACACCGCCGCGCCAGCCGCCAATCAGACCGGGCCGGCGGGCGAGGCGCCCTTCACGACGGAGTTGTTCCTCGACAACCAACGGCTGGAAGCGACTCCTGGCGTGTCGCGGAAGCTGCACCCGGCCAAGAAGCACTTGCTGAATCCCGTGATCCGGCCGGAGCGCTGGTGCGAGGGAACGTATCTCGAACCGTACACCACGATGTACGACGCCGAGGAAAAGCTGTTCAAAATGTGGGCTCGGGCCGGAAGCGATGCGAAGGCCGGGTACGTCGGCGGCAATGCCGGGTGGATGCTCTATTTCACGTCGCAAGACGGCGTCCATTGGGAAAAGCCCGATCTGGGAGTGTGCGACGTGGCGGGACGCCGCGATCACAACATCGTCTTCGCCAGCGATTTGATCCCGAAGGCTCCGACCCGGCTCGCGTACGGTCCGGAGAAATTCGTCATGCCGACGACGCCGATGGCACCGCAGGGCAAGAAGGCTTTCTTCTGGGGCGTCAACAAGCATCCGCGGCCGCGCGATCCGTCGGAGAATTACGTCGCTCTGGCGATCGTGCAGGATCACCGCCGCGGAGCGCACATCGCCACCTCGCCGGATGGCGTTCATTGGTCCTGCGCGGCATCGCCGTTCTGGCAGACGCCGCATGATGTTGCGGGCACGGGGGACGACTGCCTGATGCATTTGATGTTCGACGAGGCGAAGCGGAGGTGGGTGATTTACCGGCGGATCATTCCCGAGTTCAGCGAGCGCATGATCGCCAACGACAGCGATCGGAATCGGCCGCCCATTGACCGCTACAACCGCTCGTACGCCTATGCTGAGAGCGACGACCTGCGGGAATGGAGTAACCATCGGTTCATACTCGCCATGGACGCGGATGATCCCGCCGACACGGAACTCTACCAGTTCGGTTGCCACAAGTTCGGCGCGACGTACGTCGGATATGTGAGCATCTTCTACCTGCGTCGCCCCCAGCCGATCGACATTCATCTGGCGACGAGCCGCGACGGCATCCACTTCACGCGAGTCTGCCGGGGGACGCCGTTCATTCCGTCCGGGCCGCTGGGATATTACGACTTTATGGCGATGGCTTGCTCGCAGCCCCGACCCATCGTGGTCAACGATACGGTCTACATCTATTACGCGGCCCTGAACTTTCCACACGACGTCGATGAAAGCACGTCGGCGCATTACTCCGGGGGCGTAGCGCTGGCGACCCTGAAGCGCGACCGGTTCGCCTCGCTGGAAACCGGCACGTCCGATGCAGAACCCTGCCGCGTTCTCACGAAACCGCTGGTCGTCTCGCATCCCCGGCTGTACCTGAACGCCGCGACGTGGGGGAGAGGCTCAATCCGTGTGGAAGTGCTGACCCGCGATTGGCAGCCGATCCCGGGTTTCACGGTCGCCGAGTCTCGTGAGATCCAGGGAGACGCTCTCGACCATCCCGTCCGCTGGTCGGACAACGCCGACCTGGGCAAGCTCCAGGGCCAGGAGATTCGGCTCAAGTTCCACATGACTCGCGCCCGGCTGCATGCGATGACAATGAGCGATCAAGAGCGGCCCCTGGGGCCCGTGGAAGCCGAGTATCGATCCGACCCAGCGGGAGATTCCGCGCCCAGGCAGAAATGACCCGAGAGAACAGGCGAAACTTCGTGGCATAGGCTTCCAGCCTGTGATTCCCCGATGAAAACGACAGGCTGGAAGCCTATCCCACCCCGGAAGAACTGCTGAACGTCGTCGCTTTTCTCAAGACCTTGAAATGAAATCCGAAGCCGCTTCCGACACCAAGGGACTTTCCATGCACAC
>CAYSHJ010001224.1:0-1823 GCA_964430385.1 uncultured Planctomycetaceae bacterium | reverse complement strand
GGGACTCGAACCCGTAACCTCCGGATCGACAGTCCGGCGCTCTAACCAATTGAGCTACGGCCCCTTGAGATTTCCCGTGGGAGCTTCCTCTTGGCTTTCACCGACGAGGAGGTGGGATTCTAGCCCGCGACGAAATAGCGTCAATAGATTCGGCTAACCGCTAACTGCTCTGTATCCAAACCAAGTGCGAGCCAATCGTCGTCATAGGTTTCTCGCCTGGTGCACTGGTGGCCCCCGAGCGATGTCCAAAGTCGAGTTGACCCATTTTCCCCGCCGTTCCTAGACTCCCGCCAACGCCACATTCCATTTTTCGAAGTTGGTTACGTGCCATCTTTGAGGACGCTGTCTCGCATGTCCGGTCGTTATCTGATTCGCTTGGACGATATTGCTCCGCACATGGCGTGGGATCGCTTTCATTCCCTGGCTCGAGTATTTGACACGTATGGCGTAAAGCCGTTAATCGGAGTGATTCCCGACAATCAAGACCCGCAGTTGCGACAGTGGCCCGAATTCACGGGCGACTTCTGGGCGGAGATCCGTTCGTTGCAGGTGCGCGGGTGGGAGATCGCTCAGCATGGCTTTCAGCATCTGTATGTGACGCGCGAACTGGGCTTGATGGGCGTCAATCGGCTGAGCGAGTTTGCCGGCCTGCCATTTGAAGAACAGTTCGACAAGCTGGCTCGCGGACAAAGCCTTCTGCGTCAGCACGGATTGAGCTTCGAGTCGTTCATGGCTCCGTCGCACTCGTTTGATCTCACGACGTTACAAGCGTTGAAGGAATTGAAGTTCACCACCGTCACCGACGGCTTTGCTCTGTTTCCGTACATCGAGCACGGACTCATATTCCTTCCGCAGTTATTGGCCAGTCCACGACTGATCCCATTTGGTGTACAGACCTTTTGCCTGCACGTCAACGTGATGACCGAAGTGCAAATTCGTCGTGTTGAGGAGTTCGTCGCGCGGCATCACCGCGAGTTCATCACTTTCGCCGACGCCCGCGCGCTGGCGACTCCACGAAACTTCCATCGCATCGCTGGCCGGGTGATCGGTACGACGCTGCGCAGCCTGCGCATTTGGCGTCGTCGCCGAAAATTCAAAGCAGCTTGAGGAACTCGCAACGAATTCGGCTTCGGCAAAGCTTTCTTGATTGGCAAAGCCGTCTTGACCCTGTCCGCGGAGTTGCCGTACTGTCCCGCCCCCTTCTGTTCACTGACTTTGCCCGTTCCGGGCGATCCCCGTCTCGATCTTCCTGCGTCGTTCTCCCGCACGCCCACCTCGATTGCCAACGACCTCAGAAAGGCCCCTCTCGATGACCCACGTAGGTCGAGACAGGTTGGCTCGTCTCGTTGACCGTCTTTCCCCGTTGTCACGACGACTGCGCGCGCTGGTTTGGCTCGTGAGTCTGACGTGGCTGAGCGGCTGCACGTCGGCGGACGTTTTTCAGGCCGATCAACTGCCGGCGTATCTCCAAGCTCCGCATATCGAGAACTCCAAGACGCTGGATTTGTCTCGACTGGCGACCGGTACGTACGGCAGCGACGCGATCGACCGCGGCGACGTGCTGGAAGTCGCCATCAATGTGGGTTTGAACCCAAAGGACAATGTCCCGCCGTTTCAGGCGCGAGTCAGCGAGACCGGCCTCATTCGACTGCCGGAAGTGGGCGATGTGGCCGTGCGTGGCTTGGAACCAGAATCGGCCGAGGCGGTGATCGCCGCAGAGTACGTGCAGCGCGGTGTCTATCGGTCGCCACACGTCACCGTCACTATGAAACGACAGCGGACCAATCGCGTGATGGTCGGCGGAGGTGTGAAGGAACCCAAAG
>CAYSHJ010001223.1:0-2967 GCA_964430385.1 uncultured Planctomycetaceae bacterium | reverse complement strand
CGATCCAACCGCTCCAGACAACGATGTATCCCTTCCGCATCAGGAACTCGTCGGCTCCCGAATTGAACTGTCCCAACGCCAGCTTGTTGCCGCGATTGTTGACGTCGTACAGGATCGCCCCGTTGGCCTTCGCCCGCTCACACGGCGCGAGCAGCTCGACATCAGCCGAGAACTCGACCAGCCCACGCTCATTCCGCGGAGCCAGTTCCAAGTCAATCACCGATTGATTGGCGTCAGCTTTCGGATCGACGGCGAAATGGACTTTGCCACGCAATCGCTCGTAGGCCCCGACGCCGTCGAACTCGCGACCGCCGGCATACGGCTCGCGCGTCGCGATGTCGATCCGAGTAACCGCGCTGTGCGCAAAGGGAGTCACGGATATCAACAAACAAAACGCCACCGAGCCAATCAGACAGCGAGCATCTCGGCAGAGCATGTTTTTTTCTTTCCGAGCGAGAAACGGACGAAAAATCGGAAAAGCTGGGAAAGGAACTGGAAAGGAATTACTTGTGTCATTCGAGAACAGTAATTCGGAACACTAATCTCCACTGATCGTCGCTAATTAGCGGAGATTAGTGCAGATCAGTGTTCCTAGTCTTCTCGGACCCGATTTCCCCGAATTCTTCAATTCAACAAGTTGTTTTCTTACGTCCCTAAGTACACCCGCAGCGATGATTGGGTAGCTGAAGTCGTGAGACTTCAGGCTTCGAACTCTCACGAGTTCGGCTACTGCCTCGAGGTCTCTGCGGGTCCACTTACGGAATCGTCCACCGTTGCTGTGGCGAGTCGGTGCGCCGCGCGTCGATTCGCGGTTGACCGCGTTCGTGGCGTGTGCGGAATTCCAGAGGCAGCACGTCGCTGGAGAGCCAAGTCGACGAGCGGGGTGTCGACCGGCCGATCAATTCGAGTTCGTCGTTCCGTAACCGATACAAGAGCATGACGCGCGATTCACGATGCACGACCAACAGTTCGCGTACTCCGATTTTGGCGTAAAAGGAAAGTTTATCGGAGATGTCGTCGTCGGGACTTTCGATCTCGACCAGAAAGTCCGGTCCCCCCATCCAGTGTGTCTTACAATCGACGGCTCGACCGTCGTTCAAGACGACCAACACATCAGGCACGCGGTAGTTCTTCTTCCAGTTCGCACGGCGGTCACTCACGTTGGCACCGGGCTGCACGCGACCCAGCTTGGGAACCTTCACGACGTCCCGCAGGATCGCCGTGAATTCTTCAACCAGATCCTGATGCTTCAGGCTTGGCATCGGTGCCATCACGTAAACTCCATCCCAAACCTCGTCATGATGATCGCACCCCATCCGGCGCCGCTCTCGAATCAGGCGGCGGCTGAGGTCGCGGTCACGAATCAGTGTGGAAGTCATCGGTGATTCCCTGGCAATCCACGACTGGCTCATTGTTTCATTGACGTAACGCTTGCCGTCACGGGTGGCACGTCCCTGACCATCGGGAAGGGCGTGGATTGCGAGTTAATCATCTTCCCCACGCCCTTCCCGATGGTCAGAGCGTGCCACCCAAATTCAAGAATAAGCCCGCCGCGCATTGCAAGCCTGTGATGTCACTAAGCTACCACCATTTCGGAAAGAATGCGAATCGACGGGCTACGCCGGATTATTCAATTGCGGGGGCTGTTGCCGACAGGGTGTCGGACACTAACCCGAAGCGTAAGCGAGGCCAAGTCGCCGCGGCAGCCTCGCTTACGCTTCGGGTTAGTGTTGCTAGGTGAATAATTCGGGCTACGCCAAGATGTCTGTGACCACCTTGCCATGCACATCGGTCAGGCGGAAGTCGCGACCGGCGTGGTGGAAGGTGAGACGTTCGTGATCGAAGCCCAGCAAGTGCAGAATCGTGGCTTGTAGGTCATGCACGTGGACCGGGTTCTCGACGACGTGAAAGCCGAGTTCGTCGGTCGCTCCGTACGTCAGGCCCGGCTGGATGCCGCCACCGGCCAGCCACATCGTGTACGCCTGCGGATGATGGTCGCGGCCCAAGCTGCGTCCCAGCGCGGGATTGGTTTCGACCATCGGCGTGCGTCCAAATTCGCCGCCCCAAATCACCAGCGTCTCGTTCAGCAAACCGCGCTGCTTCAAGTCCTTGACCAACGCGGCCGAGGCTTGATCCGTCGCTCCGCAGTTGTTCTTCAGGTTGCCGGCGACATCCGAATGTGCATCCCAGCCTTCATTGTAGATGTTCACGAACCGGACGCCTCGTTCGATCATGCGTCGAGCCAACAAGCACGCGCGCGCGAACGACGGCTTGTCCGGATCACAACCGTAGAGATTGAGTGTCTCCGGTGACTCGCTGCGCAAGTCCATCAACTCCGGCGCCGACGTTTGCAGTCGAAACGCCATCTCGTAAGACGCGATGCGAGTCGCGATCTCCGGATCCCCGTCGACGCTCAGCCGTCGACGGTTCAGCTCGCCGATCAAGTCGAGCGACTCGCGCTGCAACCGAGCATCGACACCGGCGGGACTCGAGACATTCAAGATCGGATCACCCTGATTGCGCAAGCGGACTCCGGTGTAAAGCGTCGGCAGAAAGCCGCTGGACCAATTCGCGGCGCCGCCACTGATGCCGGCTCCCGTCGACATCACCACGAACGCCGGCAGTTCGCTCGCCTCCGCGCCGAGTCCATACAGCACCCACGAGCCGAGACTCGGCCGGCCGGGCTGCGAGAAACCGGTGTTGAGAAAGATTTGAGCCGGCGCGTGATTGAACTGATCGGTGTGCACCGACTTCACCAGGCAGATGTCATCGACGACCGTAGCCAGGTGCGGCAACACTTCCGAGAGTTCCGCTCCGCATTCCCCGTGCCTCGCGAACTTGTACCGCGGTCCCAAGCAATTCGCGTCGGGCCGGATGAAGGCGTACCGCTGCCCGCCGACCACTTCGGGCGGGATCGGCTTGCCTTCGTACTCGGTCAACTTCGGTTTCTTATCGAATAAGTCGAGC
>CAYSHJ010001222.1:0-3571 GCA_964430385.1 uncultured Planctomycetaceae bacterium | reverse complement strand
AACAAGTAGAAATTGTAGTGAATGTCGTTGAGCACGTTGTACGCGCCAACGTTGTCCTGCAACCGTGCGAAGTTCCAAGGCGGCTGCCGAATGCCCGTCCAATGGTGAATCGTGTCGATCACGAGCCATCGAACGGTACTGACCGTCACGCCGGCTGCAACGGACGCAAGGGTTCCGAACATGAAGCCGCCGACGGTCGGCGTTGAACCAGCAACGGAGAGCCAGAGACGAACTGTCGCAGAAAAGTAGCTCAGGCCCCACAAGACGATGAAACCTGGCAGCACGAACGCGATCAACAAGCCGAAGTTACCAGAGGACACTTCTTTCATGGGATGAGTCCACGGTAGCACCCTGCAAGTGCGCCATCAAACTGAGAATCGGCCTCGGGGCCACATAAGCAACTGCGCCACATAATTGCGCAAATACTACATACGGAGTCATCAGTTGCTTTCGACGTCTCGACCGTGAGGCGAACGCTTCGGGCGCGTCTTTCTGACCGAACTTTGATCCGAGGCTGATTCATAATGAACTAAGTCCGTCAAACGGCACTCTAACGCGCCGCAAAGCTTGTCGATCGTGGCCAGCGTCGCGTTGTATGCGGATCGGGACGCCAGCGACTCGATGGTCGCCCGGGCCACGCCGGAGCGCTCCGCGAGTTGGGCGTATGACAATTTGTCGCCAGTCCGCTGCTCATAGACGCGGATCATCTCGCGAAGCTTGACGACTATCACTTGACGGCCCAGCGTCAGTCTTGTATTAAACTACAAGACTGCTTCCTTCATAAAAAATTGTTTTCGACTCGGTGACAGAGACGAAAATAGCCGGTGCGAGAGATTTTGAATACGCTGCCGCACGGCAGTGGTCTCTCCACAATGAGGGAACGGATTTGCGAAGGAGAGAACGATCATGGCCAACGGTGGAAGCAAGCATCCGACAACACCGCAGCAAGAGACGAAGACAGCGGGACAGACCGCGTCGGAGCAAACCAAGAGCGACAAGAAGTAATCCGGTGATCTGCGTCCGCTCGACGCCGAGCCTGACCGATACAAGAAGTGTCGGGGCAGGCTCGCTTTGTTTCTGAACCAATCCAATGCACATCATGGCTCGTCGCGGTCGTAAACCAAAACCGTGAAGTCCCCTGCCGCATCAATGGCGACTTCAACCGGCGAGTCGAGGTTCAGGCATGTGTCCGTTTCCTCGATCTTCGAGAGGACGGCTTCGACATCGAGGTGTTTTGGCTCGCAGTGCAAGACCTCGCATGCCAGCCTCGACCACGTCTCGACGGATAGGTTCGCAAGTGCCTGACTGACCGACGTTGGTAGCTTCGTCGGGTTGCGAGAAAGCACGTCGTCGTGCGTGTCATTCCAAAAGAAGTCTAGGCCGAAGGTGAGTCCATATGCCACGGCGGTAGGCTGCCAGAAGCGTTTCGGATTCACAACGAGACACTCGGTGGAAATGCCGCGTGTTCGCCGTTCAAGAATTCGTCCGCAATCTCGTGCCAATCGACTTCGCCCAAGGCCGTGTCCATCAAGTCGGTGAAGAGGGATGTCTGATCCGCAACCGGATTGAGTTCGCCGACAAGCTCGCGCAGCGCGTCGGCAAGCAGATTTCGGATGGCCTCCGCAGTGTCCGCAATTCCGTCAATCACACCCGCTGCTTTCTGAATCACATGGGTTGCCTGATGTGCGAGTTTTTGGCACTGACGAGATATTTCATGGTCATTTGTCAGCCACCAACGGACGGCCCACGTTTGATAGTTCGCGAAGCCGTCGTAGGGTTCGTGGGGCGACTCCATCGCGTTTCAGTAGTCGCTCGGCAGTAAAGCGGTGATCGCGCCGCCGGGGCCGTCTTCAATGAACCAAAGTTTTTCCGGTTTCTCCGCTGACTCGAAAACTTGCAGATAATCCAGGCCAGCGTTTGCGGCGGCGGCATCCTGTAAGAGGGCGAGACAGGCGATGATTGTCTCACGGCCATACATCTCGATCGCCCCCGGTGTCGCCACGAACGGCTTGTCCGGTCCAGGCCCAAACATGTTGCACGACTCTGGATCGTCGAGCGGAATTTCCTGCGGCTTCCATGTCGGCAGGTTGTTCATGGGGATGTGGTGAGGGCGAGGCACGATCAGCGTACACCAATGGTAGCCACCGCGCAAGAATTCGAGACGGACTGCACGGGAGGAGCGAGCGGAGACCTCGTCAGTGTGCCGCTGCTGACAGTGCTCACTGAGCATCGCTGTCCCCGCCGTCCTGTTCGAAGACGGACTCCGCGAGCGCATACCAGTCCACATTGCTAAGCGCACCGTCCAGGAGTTCCGAAAATGCGGTCGTGTCGTCCGCGAGCGGGTTGAATCCCCGCACGAACCGCTCCAGCTCCTCTGCGAGCCGCGATGTCTCATGCTGACTCTCGTGCGGGGCACCGGATTCGACCTCTTCAGCGGACGAGGCGCGTTTTCGGCAGAGGGCGGCAAGGTGCCGGCACTCGTCGAGGAAATCCTGGTCTCGAATCAGGAAGTGGTAGACGCATTGCGTCTCGTAGTTGACCCAATGCTGATCCCCATGTTGAGCAGGCTCATGGTCTGGCGATGCGGACGACTCCATCCGATTCGACGTGACGTCTGATTCCGTATTGAGAACTTGAAAAGGAGTGGAGGGCGGAGCTGCCGACCGAGTTGCCTGAGTCACAACCACCAAAGGCGGCGGCCCGGTGAGATGCACCGCGAGTTTGCGGGCCTGCTCCGTGAGCCGCACGACGGTGTTGTCACCATCACCCACGTATTCGGTGATCTCGTCCGCGGCTTCCTGCAGGCGCTCTCGGCCGAACTTCTCGACAAGCGGCTTGGCTTTCTCCCGCATGTCCTTGAGCGGTAGCCCCTCGTGCCCCAGCAGTCGCACGAGAGCGACCATGTGTTCTTCAAACGTGATTCGCGACCAGAGCGGCGGGCGCTTCGCTCGCTTGCGTTTGGCGGACGGCTCCACAGAAGGTTGGGAAGCGGGCTGCGTCGGAGACTCGGCGTCGCGTTTCTTCATCGACCGCGAGCATGCCATTCATAGGAATCGGGAGCAAGGAAACGAAGCGGATAGAGCCTGGTGCCATGAATCGGCAAAAAAACGCTCTGCCACGACGGGCAGAGCGTTGTCCTGAAAAACAATGTCCTGGTCACTGTCATGCGGCCAGCTCCATGAGCTTGGCGACCTTCTGATCGGCCTCGGTGCGATCTCCGGCGAACCGAAGATTGACGTTGAGGTGCGTGAGAGTGTCGACCAAGTTCCACAGCGTGAAGGGCTTGCCTTCCTGGCCAATCTGCTTCACCGCTCGCTCGACGGTGTCGCGCGGAATCGCGTAATTGCTCAGCAACTTTGTGGCTTCGTCATTGTCCGTCGCCACGTTCATGGCCATCGCTTTGCGGACGGCCGCCGCGAACCCGTCTTTGCGTTCGTCGCGGCGCTCTTGCAACGCTTGAATCATCCGCCGGATTTCCAGCAGCGATTCACGGACGTTGCCCGTGTGCTTGCGAGTGAACTCGACGACGTTCGTGGCGTCCCAAACGATGTGATTCTGGCAGACCTTTTGA
>CAYSHJ010001221.1:0-5274 GCA_964430385.1 uncultured Planctomycetaceae bacterium | reverse complement strand
TACCCATTGCCGGAAGCTCAGTTGGACCGGTTCCTCGTGCTGCTGAACTTGGGCTATCCCGACGTGCAGACGGAAGTCGGCATCCTGTTTTCGCAGCAAGAGTCGCATCCGCTGGAAAGTTTGGAACCAGTGCTCGGCGGTGACGACTTGTTGGCTCTTCAAAAAGAAGTCCGACACGTGCGTGTCGAGTTGACTGTGGCTCAGTACATCGTGGAGATTGTGCATGAAACCCGCAAAGACCCGCGTCTGAAACTGGGGGTCAGCCCGCGCGGTTCGCTCATGTTGTTCCGAGCGGCGCAAGCCGCGGCGTTCTCACGCGGCCGCAATTACGTTCTGCCCGACGATGTGCAAGACTTGGCGACGTACGTCTTGCCGCATCGCGTGATCTTGACCTCGCAAAGCAAGTATGCAGGCGTCTCGAAAGTCGACGCCATCGCTGACGTGCTGAAGCGTATGCCGGTGCCGACATGAGATTTATTATTGGTTTGACTGTATGAGTTGATCCCAGCCAGCTTGTCTGGCTGGTGAACGAGACTGGTCTTTCGCAAACATGGAGTCTGAACCATGAATCGTTTTTGGAAGTTCACAACCGTGGCGATTGGGATCTTGGGGATCTTGGCGGGAAAAATAGCAATGGCTGACGAGCCAAGCGGCAAGCAGAGGGTGTACATCGGCACGTACACCGGGCCGCAGAGCAAAGGGGTCTATCGCAGTGAACTTGATCTGGCGACCGGCAAGCTGTCGACTGCGGTGCTCGCTGGCGAGGCGGCCAGTCCGTCGTTTTTGGCGATCGCGCCAAACCAGAAGTTTTTGTATTCGGTCGGAGAGATCAGCGATTTCGGCGGCCAGAAAGCCGGTGCTGTAAATGCCTTCGCGATTGACGGCTCGACCGGCGATCTGAAGTTGCTCAATCAACAGTCGTCCGGCGGATCGGGGCCGTGTCACGTGGTCGTCGACCGCGCGGGAAAAAACGTACTGGTCGCGAATTACGGCGGCGGCAGCGCGGCGGTCTTGCCCATCCAGAAAGACGGAAAACTCGGCGAGGCGTCGAGTTTCGTGCAGCACACTGGTACGAGCGTCGACAAAGGACGACAAAGTTCCCCGCACGCACACTCGATCAATGTCGACCCGCAGAACCGCTTCGCGTTCGTGGCCGATCTCGGTTTGGACAAGGTGCTTGTTTATCGTTTCGACTCGGCCAAAGGCTCAATCGCGGCGAACGATCCGCCGGCGGCGAATGTCGAGCCGGGTTCCGGCCCGCGACATTTCGCGTTTCATCCGACCGGCAAGTACGCCTACGTCATCAACGAAATGCTGCTGACCGTGACGGCATTCCAGTACGACGCCGACAAAGGTGTCCTCACCGCGCAGCAAACGATCTCGACATTGCCTAAGGGAGTCACCGATCGCAAAGGGATGTCGACCGCCGAAGTGCAAGTCCATCCCAGCGGCAAATTCTTGTACGGCTCGAACCGCGGCCATCACAGCATCGCGACCTTCAGCATCGACCAAAGCACCGGAAAGCTGACAGCCGTCGGACATCAAGGGATGGGCATCAAGACGCCACGCAACTTCGGCATCGACCCGACAGGCAACTATCTGCTCGTCGCCAATCAAGACGGTCACAGCGTGATCGTCTTCCGCATTCACCAAACCTCGGGGCAACTGGAACCAACCGGCTCAACGATTGAGGTGCCGTCGCCGGTGTGCGTGAAGTTTCTGCCGTTGTAATGCGACAACTGCTACAGCGCGCGTTCGAGGATTTCCGGTCCCCTCTCCCCCGCATCGGGGGAGAGGGCTAGGGTGAGGGGCGAACGAAGTTCGGTCGTCGACTATGACATATCCCTTTGCAGAGACTGAAACTCGTCATTGCAGGCCGATTGATTTCCAAATTCCCCATCACCCTGACCCTCTCCCCCGATGCGGGGGAGAGGGAACCAGCAGCAACGAACGAGGCCGTCCCCGCATTCGCTGGGACGGCCTCGTGATCCTGTTGACGTCAGCGCACGTTGAAATACGGGTTTGACGTTAAGCGTTCTTGTCAGCCGTGGGCTCGGTCGTCGGAATCGTTTCTAGCTTCTCTGGCAGCGGCTCGATCGGCGACATCGGAGGCGGTTGGGTTTCACGCGGTTGCTCGACCGCTGGGCTGCTGACTCCGCACGGATTGCAGATCGCCGGAGTTGCATCGCAGACCGTGACAGGAACCATGCGACAGACCTCATAGGCAACTTGCTTCGGCACACATCGAGCCACACAGCGCGTGTACGTCATCGGAACCTGTGTCGCCACGCAACGAGCAACTCGCTGAGTCACCATGTACGGCACTTGCCGGCAGACTTGATACGGCACTTGGCACGTCTTGGTCTCTTGGACCGTGCGGCAGGTGGTGACGGGCACGTTGCGAACGTGCTCTTCCTGCACCCAGCGGCACGTTTGATAAGGCACCTTCCGGGTAACAGTCTCATTCACATAATTGCAGGTACGGACCGGAATGCGATCGACGACTTCTTCGTTGACCCAGCGGCAAGTCCTTGTGGGAATCTGCTCGACCACTTCCTCCGGCACGTACCGGCATACCTGTTGCGGGCAAATTTGTCGCACCACTTGCGGTTCGTAGGTGGTGTAGCTCACTTGCCGCTGCACGACCTGTGGAACCCAGACGCGGTACGACACCGCGGTACACTGCGGTTGCCAACTCAGGCACGGCGTCGGACCGCAGGGACCGCCCGGATTGCAGCCCAGGACTGGACGCGGCCAGGTCGGCACGCAGGCTTGCTTGCAAACCCACGTTCCGCAAACCTGAGGCACCGTCGCACAGTGCGTGACCGGTCGCATGACCGTGTGACAAACTTCACGATTGACAGTCTCGACCACGGGCCGCATGACCGTACGACGGCACTCGCGGACCGAGTCTTCCCAAACCGGTTTCGCCACGGTGCGGCGACATTCGCGAACCGACTCTTCCCAGACTGGCCGGCAGACCGTATAGCTGCAATCCCGTTCGCAGGTCTCGTAAACCGGTCTCATCACGGTGTAGCGCTCTTCGCGGCAGGCGGTCTCCGAAACTTGCCGGCATACGTTGTAGCTGACTTCGCGATAGGCCGTCTCGACGACAGTCCTGTTGCACGCGACTTCATGCTCGTCCCAAACAGTCTCATAAACGGTCCTGTTGCAGGTGACTTGTTCAGGTTCATAGACCGTTTCGTACACGGTCCGGTAGCAGGTTTGTCGTTCGACCCTGCAGGCCGTGTAGCATGCCGAAGGTTGGCAAGCGGTTGTCGGACAACAACCGTAACCGGCGGCACCGCAGTAACCGCCCGCTTGGACAGGGCTCGCCGCCGCAACGGCCGCGATGGCCACTAATCCCATCACAAAGGCTCTCATGACTGTCTCCTCTGGGGTGTTCGTCTTGACGCCAAGCGAGGGGTTCATCCTCGCTGCCGGCGTAGTAGACCGCCGGTCTGGTTCTCGGGTTTGTGCCAATAGCGTAGACTGCGGCGACACTGCACGCGAGCGAAAAGCGCACGAATCCACGGATCGTGCGACGAGCGATGACTGTTTGCTCGCGCAATTGTTACCGTCGGCAAGGTTTCCCTGGTCGGCCCTGTTTGGGAAGGGTTGGCGAGCGTCCCACGCAGCCAATTCCCGCGATAATCCAGCGCGATCCATAAAGTCTGTCGCGATCGACAGTACTCGTTTCTGCCACAAGGTTCTTCTGATGGACATAACCGACACGATCCCTTTCCCGAACACTTTCGCCAACGTCGCCGAGCGAGCGGCTGTCGTGAGTCACCTTGAATTGTTGCTAGGAGATCGCTGCTGTGTCACAGCGGATGAACGGCAGCGACATGCGAAAGACGTCTCGCATCACGCGCCGTTGCCGCCGGATTGTGTGGCGTTCCCACAGTCGAACGATGAGATCTCCACGATTGTGCGGCTGTGCCAGGAGCACCGCATGCCGCTGATCCCGTTCGGTACCGGCACGGCAGTTGAAGGCGGAGTCGTCGCCGTTCATGGTGGAGTCAGCCTTGACGTCAGCCGCATGAATCGCATCTTGCGATTCAGTCCCGACGACATGGACGTGGATGTGCAAGCGGGCGTCACGCGGTTGCAGCTCAATCGGTTCTTGGACGAGTCGGGTACGAAGCTGTACTTCCCAATCGACCCGGGAGCCGACTGTACGCTGGGCGGCATGACCGCCACGCGAGCGTCCGGCACAGCCGCCGTCCGCTACGGCACGATGCGCGATCGAGTGCTTGGCCTGACGGCCGTATTGGCCAACGGTGACGTCATCCGCGTCGGCAGTCGAGCTCGCAAATCGTCCGCCGGTTATGACCTCGCGCATCTCTTCGTCGGCTCGGAGGGAACGCTCGGCGTGATCACCGAGGTCACGCTGCGGTTGGCTCGGCTGCCGGAAGCGATCAGCGCTGCGGTGTGCGCGTTCACGGATATCGACACGGCGGTCAATGCCGTCATCGCGATTCTGGCGGCCGGCATCCCGATGGCGCGCATGGAACTGCTGGACGAGGTGCAGATGTCGGCCGTGAATCGCTACAGCGGGCTGAGCTACCGTGAGGTGCCGACGTTGTTCCTCGAATTTCACGGCAGCGCGGCCGGAGTCGTCGAGCAAACCGCAGCCGCCGCCGAGATCGTGCGACGATTCTCGACCGAACCCTTTCAATGGGCGACCGACGCGACGGAACGTCGTCGACTGTGGCAAGCTCGTCACGACGGCTATTACGCATCGCTCGCGCTGCGGCCGAACGCTGTCGGTTACGTCACGGACGTGTGCGTGCCGATCTCGAACTTGGCGGAGTGCCTTCGTCGCACGAAACAGACACTGCGACAAACTCGAATTCCGGCCCCACTGTTTGGTCACGTCGGCGACGGGAATTTTCATATCGTTTTCCCGATCGATCCGAACTCGCACGAAGAGCTTGCCGAAGTGCAACGGCTGAGTGACGAACTCGTGCAGCACGCGATCGACCTCGACGGCACATGCACCGGCGAGCACGGCATCGGACTCGGCAAGCGCGACGCCCTGCGTCGTGAATTCGGTCCAGCGGTTGACGTCATGCGCTCGATCAAGCAGGCTCTCGACCCGCGCGGCATCATGAATCCCGGGAAAGTGTTGTAGACTCCTTCGCTTTCCAAAGTTGTTGCGATTGAGTCAAGTTTTCGGAACACTAATCGACACTGATCTTCACTAATCAAACCACAGTCCTCGTGCCATTAGCGTTGATCAGCGCCGATTAGTGTTCCAAAGTTTGTTTT
>CAYSHJ010001220.1:0-7575 GCA_964430385.1 uncultured Planctomycetaceae bacterium | reverse complement strand
CGGCAAGCCCAGCTTGGGAGCGTGGCTGAGCTACGGCCTGGGGACCGAGAACGCGAACCTACCGAGCTTCGTGGTGATGACCGATCCGCGTGGCGGGCCGATCGGCAGTGCGTCGAATTGGACGGGCGGGTTCATGCCGGCGGCGTATCAGGGGACGCTGTTTCGCAGTCAGGGGTCGCCGCTGTTGGACCTCGCGACGCCGGCGGGAGTTACCGATCGGACGCAACGCAAGTCGCTCGATCTGCTCGGCGAGCTGAACCGCGAGCACCTCGCGTCGCGGCCGCGCGAATCGGAATTGGTCGCGCGCATCCTCTCCTACGAGCTGGCGTATCAGATGCAAACGACGGCGGCGGACGTCGTCGATCTCTCGCAAGAGACGCGGCAGACGCAGGAGATGTACGGGCTGGACGACGCTCGCACGGCGGACTTCGGCCGCAAGTGCCTGATCGCTCGGCGGCTGATCGAGCGCGGCGTGCGGTTCATCCAGTTGTACTCCGGCGGCGGGCACATCGAGGACACTTGGGACGGCCACACCAACTGCATCAGCAACCACACGATTCACGCCGGTGAGACCGATCAACCGATCGGAGCTTTGATGACCGACCTCAAGCAGCGTGGCCTGTGGGACGAGACACTTCTGGTCTGGGGCGGCGAGTTCGGCCGCACACCGACCAGCGAGGGAGTCAACAAACCCGGCCGCGACCACGACTGGCATGGATTCTCGATGTGGCTGGCCGGAGCCGGCACTCGCGGCGGCCAAGCCATCGGCGCGACGGACGAACTCGGCTTCGCCGCCGTCGACGAACCGTGCCACGTCTCCGACCTGCACGCCACGATCTTACACCTCATGGGCCTCGACCACGAACGCCTGACGTTCTTCTACAAAGGCCTGGAAGAACGGATCACGGGCACGCGCGGCAACGTCGTGGTGAAGGCGATCGACGGTTAGCAGAACCTGCGCCAATGAATCTCAGTCGCGGAGCGACTGAGCTACTTAGCCGAGTCGCTCCACGACTTGGGTTTTCTTCGGCGGAAAACGTTTGCAGTCGCTATCACATCGGGTTATTCATTCCCTTCCAACTCGGCCTGCAATTGGCACCAGCGTTCTTCGGCCTCTTCAAGTTGCGAAGTCAGGGCGGTCACTTCGTTGTGCAGGCGGAGGGATTCGTTGGCGTCGCAGGTTTCTAAGAGTTGGCTGCTGGCTTGCTTCTTTTGGTCGTCGAGGCGGGCGATGGTTTTCTCGATGCTGGCGATCTCTTTGCGGATCGCACGATCGTCGCGGCGTGGAGCGCGAGCGGCGTTCAGGTTGCGAATAGCGGGCGGCGCTTTGCTGAGGCGCGTGGCGAGTTCACGTTCGCCGTCGTCGATCTCTTTGTTGACCGCGTAGAGATAGGCGTCGTAACCGCCGCCGTAGTTCGTCACGTGGCCGTCGCGGACCTCGATGACGCAGGTGGCGACGCGCTTCATGAAGTGCCGGTCGTGCGTCGTGAAGATGACCGTCCCTTCATAGTCGATCATTGCTTGTGCGAGCGCCTCGACCGTATCGACGTCGAGATGGTTGCCCGGTTCGTCGAGGACCAGCACGTTGTGTTGAGAGAGCAACAACCCCGCGAGACAGACTCGCGCACGTTCGCCTCCCGACAGGACCGCGATCCGTTTCTGAACGGCATCGCCGCGGAAGA
This sequence comes from uncultured Planctomycetaceae bacterium, assembly GCA_964430385.1. Taxonomy (GTDB): domain Bacteria; phylum Planctomycetota; class Planctomycetia; order Planctomycetales; family Planctomycetaceae; genus CAYSHJ01. The sequence goes on along the minus strand of CAYSHJ010001220.1, from coordinate 5,893 downwards.
GCATCGCTCCGGCGATGTTCAGAATCGTCTGCGTCGACGTGCCAAACATGGCGTTGTCTTGGAGGTACTCCAAGACTGTGTCCTTCTCGGGAAGGCTGGTGTAGACATGCTGAGCATAGACGCCAACCTGGCAACCGAATCCCCAACGAACTTCGCCGGCGAGTGGCGGCAGCGAATCGACGACGGTCCGCAAGAACGTCGTCTTTCCTTGGCCGTTGTCGCCGACGATGACCGCTCGCGAACCGTGATCGATCTCCACGTCGATGCCGCTGGCGACTTGGCGTTCGGGATACCCAATGGTCAGATTGCGACACCGCACGGCCGGGCCTTGTCGCGGTTCGACAATCGGGGCGCGGATGTAGGCGGTCGGTTCGTCACTGGCGATGTCGGCCAGTTCCAGCCGTTCGAGTTGTTTGGACTTGGATCGAGCCTGCGTCGCTGTGCTGGCTCGTGCCTTGTTCTTCGCGATGAAGACCTCCAGATCGCGGCGTTTGGCTTGGATGGCCGCATTCGAACGGACGAGGTGCTCGTTCTGCTCGCGCTGGTAGTTGAGGAAGGCGTCGATCTTGCCGGGATACATCGTCAACTTGCCGCGCGACAGGTCGAGCGTGTGGTCGCACGTCGCTCCGAGAAATGCCCGGTCGTGCGAGACGATCAGGCACGCCTGTTTGAAATTCCGCAGAAAGTGTTCGAGTAGGATCTGCGTTCTCAGGTCGAGGAAGTTGGTCGGCTCGTCGAGAAGCAGCAGGTTCGGTTCGTGCAGCAACAGCGCCGCAAGCTTGACACGCGTCTGCCACCCACCCGATAGCCGAGCGACGGGGCCTTCGAGATAGTCTCCCTTCAACTCGAACTGGCCGGCCACCTCGCCGCACTTCCATTCGGGTTGCCCGCTGTCGCGGATCAGGAAGTCATGAGCGGACTCGCCGGGCAAAAACGGATCGTGCTGCCGCAAATAGCCGATCTGCAAATTGGGATGCCGACTGACCTCGCCGCTGTCGAGTTCCTCTTCCCCGAGCAAGATGCGGAGCAGCGTGCTCTTCCCCGCTCCATTGCGGCCGACGAAGCCGACCTTCACGTCGTCGGACAACGTCGCCTCAGCCTCGTCCAACAGCACTTGCTCGCCGTAACTCTTGCACGCCTTTTTAATCTGCATCAATACAGCCATCAGCCACGAGCCCTCGCAAGGAATGATCCGAAAGTGCGGGACTGTAGCGTGGCGATCGTCAATTGTGGATTCGGAGTAAGACGCGGCCTGTGTTCTTAAACGCTGCACGACCGGAAGCTTCATCAAAGTTCGTGGCAGTGTTCCGAAGGCTGGCGCCCCGCCGTGACGCCCAGAAATTGCCTGAGCTTCCCCAACAAAAAGCCGAGACTTCTTCTCAAAGAACCGATATCGTGATCGCGTTGCCATGAATTTGGAGTGCGGCAACCAGAGTTGCCACTTTTCAAACCGATGTGCTCTTTTCGATGTCGGCCTGTGTTGTGCATGAAGCGTTTATGAAAAGCGACGACTCGGGTCGTCGCACTCCAAAATTCCCGAGTGCATGATTTGGACAAAGCTCAAGTGACCGAGTCTTCTCAACTCTCCGCTCGCGACTCTCCGCTCGCGACTCTCCGCGACTGGGACAACGCTCACGTTTGGCATCCATTCTGCCAAATGTCGGACTACCGCGAGGATGACGCTCCGATCATCGCGGCCGGCGTCGGTTTCGAGTTAATTGATGTCCAAGGGCGACGGTATCTCGACGGAGTTTCGTCGTTGTGGTGCAATGTTCACGGACACCGTGTGCCGGAGATCGACGCCGCGATTCGCGAGCAGCTTGATCGCATCGGGCACAGCACGTTGCTGGGGCTGGCGAATCAGCCGTCGATTGAGTTGGCTCGGGCGTTGGTGGAGAAAGCGGCTCGTATCAACACTCCTCTCCCAGAGAGAGCGCGGACCGAACAGCAACTGACGAAGGTCTACTACTCTGACAGTGGTGCGACGGCCGTCGAAGTGGCGCTGAAATTGGCGTATCAGTTTCATCGCCAGAAACCGAACCCGGAGCCGCGCGACACGTTTGTCGGGTTGTCGGCCGCGTATCACGGGGACACGATCGGGACGGTCAGCGTCGGGAACATCGAACTGTTTCAGCGAACGTATTCGGACCTGCTGTTTCGCACGTTACGCGTTCCGGCTCCGGCATCGTATCGCCTGCCGCCGGGATTCGACGCGGTGTCATACCTCGAATTCTGCGACGCCGAAATACAGCGCGTGCTCGCGGCCGAAGGTCATCGCATCGCGGCGTTCGTCATCGAACCGCTCGTTCAAGGAGCGGCTGGCATCTTGGTTCATCCGCGCGGCTATCTGCGTCGCGTACGTGAGTTGACCCAGCGGCACGGCATTTTGCTGATCGCCGATGAGGTGGCGGTCGGCTTCGGACGCACCGGAACCTTATTCGCTTGCGAGCAGGAGCAAGTCACACCCGACTTTCTATGCCTTGCGAAGGGAATCACCGGCGGGTATTTGCCATTGGCGGCGACGCTCACGACCGACGCAGTCTACGAGGCGTTCTTGGGGCCGACAGGTTCGGGCCGGACCTTTTTTCACGGGCACACCTACACGGGCAACCCGCTCGGCTGCGCGGCGGCACTGGCGTCACTGAGGTTGTTTGAGCGGAACCGAGTGCTCGACAACGTCGCTGAAGTTTCGAGGTTGCTCGAACGCCGACTGGCTAAGATTCACGAGTGGCCTCACGTCGGCGACATTCGACAACAGGGAGTCATGGTCGGCATCGAACTCGTCGCCGACAAAACGACCAAGCAACCCTTCGCATCGGAACAACGCGTCGGTCATCGCGTGACGTTGGAGGCGCGCCAGCGTGGCGTCTTCACGCGACCACTGGGAGATGTGATCGTGCTGATGCCAGCTCCCGCCATGCCCCCGGAGTTGGCCGATCGGTTGTGCGACGTCTTGTTCGAGTCGATCGCGGCGGCGATCAAGTCTCTTGGCGGCGACGTCCCCAATTTCGTTCGACGAACTGGTGGTCATGAGTGTTGACGGCGACGATCACCGAAGCCGATCAGTGTCACGCATCGACGTACAGGATAAACGCGAGGTCGCGAGAAGGCACTTCCAAACGTTCGTTCGTCACACACGATTTCTGTTCAACGTGGCGGCTTGTCGAGCCATCCGAAGTCAGGCGTCTCGGGTGAGTCCTTGGAACTGGAATCCGACGATGTCACGCAGAGGCTTCGTCGCTTGCCGACCTCGATGGCGAGCCACACCACGGCAAACCCAGCCAACACCCCAAAAGCGATAATCGTCAGCGTTTGGCTGCGGCCCGAACCGACGTTGGCAAGCTTGGGGGCTGGTTGTCCCAACAGCGTCAGCGTTTTCGCTAACAGCAGCGGAGCCGTGTGAAAGTCGTCGTCGGTCGCGTAGCTGTAGCGTTTGAAGAAATAGCCCGTCGCGCGAACTCGCACCGGTGGGTCGAGTTGATCGCCGAACGAAGACGATAGGCTTTCCGGCAGACTCGTGCAGATGATGCGATACGGATTGAGGCCAGAGTCGGACGTGAACAGCCAGGCCTCGTAGTATTCGGTGACTCCTTGCACGTTCGGCGGCGATGCGAAGTGATGCAGCCGCCGCAGGTCCCCTTCGACGGTGAGCACCTCGCCGCGATACCGGTGAGCGTCGAGCATCAACACGGCAAACGGGATGTCTTTTCTGGCGATCCGTTCAAGGTCCGCCTGCGACGTGTCGCGAGCCGTCGCCAGCACGGTGTCGTAGGTATCCTTCTCCGCGTTCGTCACGCCGAAAGTATTATCCTCGACGGCGGCCAGCAGCGACTTGTCGAGTTGCACGCTGGGAGACACGACGGCCCTGGCCTGTGTGTCACCGCCCCCCTGCCCTGCCGAGTGATCATCATCGCGACTGACGGGTTGGGAGTGCTCGGCGGTGGTGACGATGCGCAGCGCATCGTGCCGCAACGGGCTGACGGAACGCTCGGCCGGTTCGTGAAGAATGCGTTGTAGTCGTTTCGCGTCTTCCGGCGATTGCCCGGCCAGAACGGGATCAAGCTTCGATCGGTGGGCCTGTCGAATCATCATGCCCATCAGCAACAGCAAGGGCACCAGCGACGTGGCCCAAAGAAACCAACGCCAATTCAGCGCGGCGGACGATGCGGAAGACTGATCGAATCGCATGTGGTCATTGTAGCCGGGATAAGCCCCGAACGGACATTCGTCCGACATGGATGCGGTTGCACTGCAGACATTTCCAATCGTTGCGTGGCGCGAAGGTTTTTTTTTTTGCCACGGATGAAACACAGATAAAGCACGGATTTGCGATCACTTCGCAAGGGAACACAACGGCCGTCGCCGCTCGGTTCTCGTCCGTGCAGTAAAATCTCAGATGATGATAAGGTTCAATTCAAAGCTGAAAGCCTCGTTGATCTCACCCGCAGTTCCGATGACGGTGTCGTCATCGGCCTGCCCGGCGATCGTGTCGATGTCGGTGGAATCGGGCACACCGTTGGCGGCGCCGTAGACGGTGTCATTGCCGTTGCCGCCCAGCACGATGTCGCGGCCGGCGCCGCCCGTCATGCTGTCATTTCCATCCCGACCCAGCAGCGAGTCGTTGCCCCCTTGACCGTCGATGCGGTCGTTGCCGTCACCACCGTCAATCTGATCGTTACCGGCGCCGCCCAAGATCGTGTCGTCTCCAAAGCCTCCCAAGATCCGGTCGTTGCCGTCCGTGGTGTTGTTGCCTGGGAAGTTGCTGATCAGGCCACCTCCGTTGATGAAGTCATTGCCATCACCTCCGTTGAGGTCGTCGGCACCGCCTTCGCCGAGCAGCGTGTCGTCGTCGCCTTCGCCCAACAGAGTGTCGTTGTCGGCGTCGCCGTCCAGGAGGTCGTTCCCGCCACCGCCCACCAGTCGGTCGCGATTCGAGCCACCACGCAACGTATCGTCGCCGTCATCACCGTAGAGCGTGTCGTTTTCGGTGTTACCGTTGAGGAAGTCGTTGCCTTCTCCACCGGTCAGGCTGTCGGCGCCCAGGCCGCCGCCTTGCAGCGTGTCGTTGCCTTGGTCACCATGCATGGTGTCGTTGCCGTCGCCGCCATCCAGCGAGTCGTCCTCGGTACCACCGTTCATGCTGTCGTGGCCGAGACCGCCACTCAGGGTGTCGTATTCGGCACCGCCGTCCATGGTGTCGTTACCGGCTTCGCCGTACAGCGTGTCGTTGCCGTCGCCGCCCTTCAGCATGTCATTCCCATCTTGACCCTTCACCAAGTCGTTGCCGCCGTTGCCACAGAGGGTGTCGTTGCCAGCACCGCCGTACAGCACGTCGTTGCCAGCACCGCCGATGATCGAGTCGTCGCCGTTGAGGCCATTGAGTGTCACGCTGATACTGGAGCCACTAGCGTCCAGGGTGTCGTTTCCGGCACTGCCTGTCATGGAAATCCCTTCGATCGATGTCAACCCATCGGTGGTTCCATTGAACATCAGGAAGGCGTCCGGCGGCGGCACACCCAGGTTGTCAACCACAACGATCGTACCGGCTGCAGTGATCACGGCAGCATCAATGCCATTGTCGCCGAAGAGCGAGTCATCGTTGGTGTTTGAACCGGTCAGCGAATCGTTGCCGTCACCGCCCATCAGCGTCACCGAACCCAGCGTGAATGCTGCGGCGTTAAGCGTGTTGTTCCCAACCCCACCGGTGAGACAGGCTTGTTCCATGAGGGAGTGTGAGTCGGTGCCCAGCCCTGTCAGCGTCGTGTTGGTCAGCGTGAAGTTCACATTGCCCGTTTCAACGATCTTGTCGGTGTCCGCGCCACCATTGAGCGTGTCGTTTCCGAGGCCGCCCGTCAGCGAGTCATTACCGGCATTGCCAAACAGCCGATCGTTG
>CAYSHJ010001219.1:0-2656 GCA_964430385.1 uncultured Planctomycetaceae bacterium | reverse complement strand
GATCCCCAGCTTGCCGCTCGCGTCAACGGACAACCACGCCCAGCCGCTGCCGAAGCGAGTCGTCGCCGCCTTCGCGAACTGCTCCTTGAACGCCGCGAAGCCGCCAATCGCGCTGTTGATCGACGTGGCCAAATCGCCAGTCGGCTCGCCGCCGCCGTTCGGCTTCATGATCGTCCAAAACAACGAGTGATTGGCGTGTCCGCCGCCGTTGTTGCGAACAACCGTGCGAATGTCTTCCGGCACCGACCCCAACCCGCGCATCAAGTCTTCGACCGACTTGGCCGCCAGTTGAGGATGCTTTTCCAGCGCGGCGTTGACGTTGTTGATGTAAGCCTGATGGTGCTTGGTTCGATGGATGTTCATCGTCTGCGCGTCGATATGTGGTTCGAGCGCATTTTCGGCATAAGGCAGGTCGGGCAAGGTGTACGCCATGAGGAAAATCTCCCGCGACGGCCGTGCTCACGCGGTTCGCAAGGCACGGTAACTCCTGAAGGTAGAGCGGACTTCTCGATCCACTCGGCAACCACGGCGGACGGATCGAACATCCGTCCTGCCGCAACGAGCGGTATTGTAGGCGTTACCCAAGTCGTCACAACCGACGGCTCACCACAAACTCGTCCCGTGCGATTGCTCGAAGCCGCTCGGCATCATTGATCGAGCGTCGCTGGGATCTTGTCCGCATGCTCACGTGTGAGGTGGGCTGCGCAACCAATTATGGGCCAATTATGCTATGAATAGGTTGGACGCGTGAATGATTCGGGTTCGCCCCATTTGCTCTTGGTCTCGTCCCAGTTGACCGACCGCTTTGATGCATACGACTCCGCATAGTTTGTTGCACGCGCTGTGCCACCACACCGATCAAGCCGTCTGGGCTCGGTTTGTCAAACTCTACGCTCCGCTGCTGAGCCATTGGTCGCGTCGGTTGGGACTGCCGGACGGCGAGGTGGACGACTTTGTTCAGGACTTGTTCGTGCTGCTCGTTCGCAAGCTACCTGAATTCAACTACCAGCCATCGCAGCGGTTTCGGGGCTGGCTGTGGACGTTGACAGTCAACAAGCTGCGCGAAATGCGGCGGCAGAAGTCACTGCCAACGGATGCGGCTGCCCAGGGTTTCAGCGATCTGCCCGATCCCGATGTCGCGGCCGACTTCGATGAGCTCGAATACCGGCAGTACGTCGTGAGTAGAGCTTTGCAACTCATGCAGACTGAGTTCGAGCCGACAACGTGGCGAGCGTTTTGGGAATGCACGACCAATGACCGGCCTGCTCGCGAAGTCGCCGCCGAGCTGGAACTGACCGTCGACGCCGTTTACACCGCCAAGTCTCGCGTGCTGCGGCGCCTGCGACAGGAACTCGAAGGGCTGTTGGATTGAGCGGACCATCAGAATCTTACAAAGTGCTGTCAGGTTTTGCTGGCGGCGCGCATAGGTCGGAAGTGGGAGGAGTTTTGGGAAAAGGGGTTCTCTGCTATTCCCGTTAAATGAAAATCCGGCTCATCACGCGGAGCGTGATGGCTACGTAGCCGTCACGCTCCGCGTGACGAGCCGTACCGGCGAAATCAACACGAACGGCGGAGAGCCGAAAAGGGAAGCTGCCATGCGGTGTCCGACAGACAAGTCTCTGCTGCAATACGTTTTGGGAACAACCTTGGATGTTGAAGCGGTTAAGCTGGAGCAGCACTTGGCAGACTGTCGCCGCTGCTGTGAGACGCTTGACGCACTTCACCCGTCCGATACGGTTATCGAAGCCGTTCGAGCTGCCAAGCTTCCCGTGGTTGCAGTGGCCGATGTCAACGAACCGCTGATCGACAAGCTCTGCCAATTCGCCCTGTCCGTCGCGGCCGAATCACAGCCGACCGTCGCCATGAATCCGGCTGAGGAGCAGGCTGCGGAGTCTGGCCAGACGGTGGCAACGGCCGAAGTGTCGGATTTTCTGGCTCCTCCCCAAGCCGCGGATGAGCTTGGTCGGCTGGGCCCGTATCGCGTGCTGCGAGTATTGGGGTCCGGCGGCATGGGTGTGGTCTTTTTGGCCGAGGATCCGCAGTTGCAGCGGCGAGTCGCGCTCAAGGCGATGAAGCCTTCGCTGGCGCTCAGCGAATCAGCGCGCATCCGATTCCTCCGCGAAGCGCGCACAGCGGCGGCCATTGAGCACGACCACATCGTCACGATCTATCAAGTCGGCGATGACCGCGGCGTGCCGTTCCTGGCGATGCAGTTTCTGCAAGGCGAGTCGCTCGAAGACTGTTTGCGTCGCGAGCGTTTCTTGCCACTTGCGGACGTATTGCGCATCGGACGAGAAGTGGCATTGGGTTTGGCGGCGGCTCACCAGCGAGGACTCATCCATCGCGACATTAAGCCCGCGAACATTTGGTTGGAAACAAGAACAGGCGAGCCGGAGGGCGTCAGCCCCCGGACGGACTACTTGACGGACAACGAATCGCGCGTCCGGGGGCTAACGCCCAATGGCTCGCCAAGCACACGAGCCAAGATTCTGGACTTCGGTTTGGCACGCGCGGCGGACGACGAGCTGCACCTGACACAGACCGGAAGCATCGCAGGCACGCCGGCCTATATGGCTCCCGAACAGGCGCAGGACGAAGCCGTCGATCATCGCTGCGACCTCTTCAGCCTCGGCTGCGTGCTGTACCGCATGCTCAC
>CAYSHJ010001218.1:0-1628 GCA_964430385.1 uncultured Planctomycetaceae bacterium | reverse complement strand
TCAGCCGGAACGCGCTAGCGTCCGGTTTTACGAGAGCGGAACCGGACGCTAGCGCGTTCCGGCTGGTGCTGGCCGATGGTTCGGGCCGGTTTGTCTTTGATCGCGAAGTCGGAGAGGGACTGAAGGAGCAGGTCATTAACGACGGCACGACGATGTGGCATCTCTACCCCGAGATCGGGCTGGGTGCGAAACGTTCCGTTAGCCGCTTCCATCAGTCGGCGATTCAGTCGCTGATTCCGTGGTATGTGCCGTCGGCTGATGACCTGAGTGTCGATGCCGACGTAAAGACGATCGGCGACCGCACCATTCGCATCACCCGGAGGATGGGCACTCTTGCCCGTCACGAAACGGAGCGCGCGCCGCAGAAAAATGACGGGCAGGAGTGCCCATCCTCCAGTGTGGACCTAATCTTCGCCGAAGACGGACGGCTCAGTGAGTCGCGTGTGGTCGACATCACCGCCAACAAGGTGCTCGCGAAGCAAACGCTGGCCGCCGACGGGACGATCCGTGTGTTCGACGCCGATGGCAAACTGATCGGCGAAGCGCAGTACGAACGGCAGCCCATCGAGGCTCCGAGCTTGGTCCCAATGACTAAGGATCTGGTCGTGCTGCCGCTGCCGTATCGCTCGGCGGCGGGAGTGCCAGTCAGCGTGCCGGTCAATTTGCAGACCAATGCGCCCGACTTCGCGAAGCTCTCGGATGACGACGCGCTCATGCTGCTGGCATCGTACTTCGCCGAAGCTCGACAAGCGGAACTCGTCACCTTCATCGAGCAGCGATTCACGGCCAAAGGAGATCATCGCATCGGACTCGCCGTGTTGCTGGCATCGGTCGTTCCGCAGCATGCGCTTGTGGCCAACGCGACGAAGCAGCATCCCGATTTGCCGCTCGCGAAGTTCTTGGAGCAGTTCGCCGGCTTCCCGGTACAAGGCAATTTGAACGGCATGCTCGACGCTGGTGACGCCGCGAGCTTGTTCCTCAAGCGTGTTTGCTCGGCCTACAACCATTATGTCCGTTGGGCGACGGATCGAGCTGCCGCTCGCGAACGACCGGCGGCCGACATTCAGCATGAGTTGGGTGCCACTCTGCTCTTCATCCGCGACTGCCGCTCGGTGGACCTCGCCGCGAAGCTGCTGTCGACGGTCGAACTCGGCCTCAAACGCACCGAGCGGATGAACGCCACGTTCGCTCGCCAGTTGTATGACGCCACGGCGGCGATGGTCGAAGAACGCGGCATCCCGGCCTTCGGTCGCACGGCACGGATCGAATGGTTGCTGCTGGTCGGCGATGAGGCTTCCGTCATGCAGGCGAAGAAGCTGTTTCGCACGCAGCTTGCCGAGTCGATCGCGATCGGCGGCATCCCCAAGTTAAGCGGCGAGACGCGCAGCGCGTTCGTGAAACACTTCCAGACGCCCGATGGTCAGCCCTGCGGACCGTGGGGCGAGTTGGTCAACGAGGCCGCTCTGAAACTGGCCGAGCCGGCGGGCGTTCGCCTTGATCAGCCGGAACGCGCTAGCGTCCGGTTTGGACACAAAAACCACGACAAATCGGACGCTAGCGCGTTCCGGCTCATCGCGTTAGCGCGATCGTGCGTCTCGTTGAGCGAACCGACTCTGGCGGCCGCGATC
>CAYSHJ010001217.1:0-2593 GCA_964430385.1 uncultured Planctomycetaceae bacterium | reverse complement strand
AGTTGATCCTCGCCGCCGTTCATGGCCACCCGTTTGATCTCGCGAAAGCAATCGAGCGGCTGAAGGAAATGGCTCAAGAACTCGGCCTCGGTCCCAGCACGAAGGCGATCGTCAAGGCCGCGACCAATCGTGGCATTCCGTACCGGCGGCTCAACAAGGGAAGCCTGATACAGTTTGGCTACGGCAACAACCAGCGACGCATCCTGGCGTCTGAGACCGACGTCACCACGACGATTGCCGAGGCGATCGCTCAAGACAAGAACCTGACGCGCGACCTGCTGGCCGGGATCGGCGTGCCGGTTCCCGAAGGTCGGCCGGTCGAGTCCGCCGACGATGCTTGGGAAGCGGCCGAAGACATTGGCGTCCCCGTCGTCGTCAAGCCGCAAGACGGCAATCAAGGTCGCGGCGTCACGACGAATCTCACGACCAAAGAACAAGTCGTGCGAGCTTACGAGATCGCCAACGACGAAAGCTCAAAGGTCATCGTCGAGAAGTACATTCCCGGCTGCGACTATCGTCTGCTGGTCGTCGGCGGCAAGTTGATTGCGGCGGCGCGTCGTGAACCGGCGAACGTCAGCGGCGACGGCGTGCATTCGATCGCTCAGCTTGTCGATCTGGTCAATCAAGACCCGCGCCGCGGCGAGCATCACGGCACGGTGCTTAGCAAGATGCATATCAACGACGCTGCGCTGGTCGTGCTTAAGGAACAAGGTTTTTCTCCGGAATCCGTTCCGCCCGCAGGACAGAGAGTCTTGATTCGGAGAAACGCGAACTTGAGTACGGGTGGTACGGCGGTTGACGTCACTGATCGCGTTCACACCGACTGGACGCGCCGAGCCATCGAGGCGGCACGCATGATCGGCCTGGACGTCGCCGGTATCGACGTCGTGGCCATCGACATCAGCAAGCCCTGCGAACCGGGCACCGGGGCGATTGTTGAAGTCAACGCGGCGCCAGGCCTGCGCATGCACCTCGCGCCGAGTTCCGGCCAGCCGAAGCCCGTCGGCGAGGCGATCATCAGCACGTTGTATCCCGAAGGAAACAACGGCCGCATTCCGATCGTCGCCGTCACCGGTGTGAACGGTAAAACGACCACGACACGGTTCATCGCGCACATCCTGAAGGGGACCGGCGCGCTAGTGGGCACGACCTGCACCGACGGCATCTATATCGACGACCGCCGCATCGACAACGGCGATTGCAGTGGACCCGTCAGCGCTCGAAACGTCCTGATGAACCCAGAGGTTGAAATGGCCGTGCTGGAGACCGCCCGCGGCGGCATCCTGCGCGCTGGCCTGGGCTTCGACAAGTGCGACGTCGCCGTGGTGACGAACATTGGTGAGGGCGATCATCTCGGCCTGTCCGACATCGAAACGCTGGAGAAGCTGGCGCAGGTCAAGCGAGTCATCGTGGACGTCGTCCCGTCGACCGGTTCCGCCGTGCTCAACGCGAACGACCCGCACACCGTCGCGATGGCTCCCAAGTGCAAAGGCAAGGTCATTTTCTTCGCCATCGACGGCCAGAACTCGGTCATCGTTGAACACCGTGCGAAAGGTGGCCGAGCCGTCTTCGTCAAAGAGCACCATGTCGTCCTGGCCGAGGGTCTGCGCGAAGAGCCGCTCATCTCGCTCGACCGCATTCCATTGACGCATGCTGGCAAGATCAGTTTCCAAGTCGAGAACACGCTCGCTTCGATCGCCGCCGCGTGGGCGTTGAACGTCTCGCACGACGTCATCACCGCCCGCGTCGACACGTTCGCCGCGAACCTCGAAGCCAGTCCCGGCCGCTTCAACGTACTGAAGATTCGCGGCGGCACGGTCATTGTCGATTACGGCCACAACGCCTCGGCGCTGGTCGCGATTATCAACGCGATCGAGAACTACCCGCACGCGCAGCGAGCCTGCGTCTATTCGACCGCCGGCGACCGCCGCGATTGCGATATGCACCGCCAAGGACAACTGCTGGGTGAAGCCTTTGACCGCGTGATCCTGTACGAGGACCACTACCTCCGCGGCCGCAATCCTGGCGAAATTATTCGCCTGTTCCGCCAAGGCATCGAAAACGCAACCTCGCGCCGCACCACCCACGTCGAAGAAATCTTCGGAGCCGTGAAAGCCGTCGAACGAGCCTTATCCACGCAACGTCCCAACGAACTGCTGGTGATTCAGGCTGACGTCGTCGATGAAACAGTGGACTACCTTCGCTCTTTCCTCGACCAACTCGCCACTGAAGGCGCCGCCGCCGAGGCCGCCATCGCCCTGGAAGTCAACGGAGCCGAAGTGTGCGCGGTTGAATCAATGGCGAGGTGAGAGACGCGACGGCACGGCGAATTTGCCTAGCACGGTTCTTCCAACCGCTCTTTCCGCCATATTCCCACGGCCGCCGTAGGGTTTTCCCGCGGCGGCTTTGGCGTTAAAAAAGGAGCACCATGATGAACCGACCTCCGCACACACAGGCCGCAGCGTCGCCGCCGACGATCAAGTTGACCGAGGGCTGGCACTGCCTGCATCTCTATTTCCGAGTCAATCAAAAAGAACTCTTGCAGTTGGCCGACTACGCGCGGGCCGAAGGTCGCGAGCAATTGATTCAGCTT
>CAYSHJ010001216.1:0-18088 GCA_964430385.1 uncultured Planctomycetaceae bacterium | reverse complement strand
GTGGTCAACAGTTTGCGGCGACAACTGACGGCGTATGACCTGAGCCACGCTGGCCGCGTCTGGGCGATCGCCGGCGGCAGCGAGTGCAAGCTGCCACTCGCCCAGTTCGAATCCGAGCGGCATCCTGATTTGGCGGTGTACCTGTCCGAACCGCCGGTCGATGATTCGAACACGGTTTGGGCCGAATGGATTCCCGAACTGGTCATCGAAGTTGTTTCGCCTGGTTCCGAACAACGTGACTACTTCGAGAAGCGCGAAGAGTATTTGGCGTTCGGAGTCCGCGAGTATTGGATTGTGAACTCAGAACAGCGCGAGGTTCTCGTCCTGCGGCGTGTTCGCGGCCAATGGTCCGAGCAGCGTTTGACCGTCGGTGCCCAGTATGCCTCGCGTGTGCTCCCGGGTTTTCAATTGGACGTCGCCAAAATCTTCGGGGCCAGTTCGTAGTTCCGGCTTGAGCCGGCCCGGGTGCGTTGACGCCTGCAGGCGGGACGACGAATTTGGTCACTCGCCCAGCCAAGGAGAGCTGACATGTTGCGGATGAAAGTCGCCCAAGCCCTGAAAACCGGCCAAGCCGGACAAGTGGTCGATGTCCGCGGTTGGGTGCGAACACGCCGAGACTCGAAGCAAGCGTTTTCGTTCGTCGAGTTGAACGACGGCAGTTGCCTGGCCAACTTGCAGATCGTGATCGATGCGAACGTGCCGGGCTATGTCGAGTTCATTAAACACGTCACGACGGGAGCGAGTATCGCCATCGAAGGCGAGATCAAGGACTCGCCGGCGAAAGGGCAGCGGATTGAGGTGCAGGCCAAGACGCTGCGAATCCTCGGCGAAGCAGACCCGCTCAAGTACCCGCTGCAGAAGAAAGGGCATTCGTTCGAGTTCCTACGCGAGATCGCGCACCTGCGTCCGCGGACGAACACGTTCGGTGCGATCACGCGCGTGCGCAATGCGGCCTCGGCGGCGATTCATCAGTTCTTTCAGTCACGCGGGTTCGTTTACATCCAGTCGCCGGTCATCACCACCAGCGACTGCGAAGGGGCCGGGCAGATGTTTCAGGTCACGACGCTCGACCTGCACAAGCTGGCGGCGTCGGGTAAGCCGGTCAATTTCGAACTCGACTTCTTCGGCAAGCCCGCCTCGCTGACCGTCAGCGGCCAACTGGAAGCCGAAATCTTCGCCTGTTCCGTCGGCGACTGTTACACGTTTGGCCCGACGTTCCGCGCCGAGAACAGCAACACGACTCGACATCTCGCCGAGTTCTGGATGGTCGAGCCGGAGATGCCCTTCTATGACTTGACCGACAACATGCAACTCGCGGAAGCGTTCATCAAGTCAATCATCGGCGACGTGCTGAAAAACTGCGAAGCCGACATGGCATTCTTCAACGAGCGGATCGACGAGAAGCACGAATTGCTCGCGACAATGCAGAACATTCTGGACCACCAGTTCATTCGCCTGCCGTACACCGAGGCGATCGGCTTGCTGCAAAAGTCCGGCCAGAAGTTCGACTACCCGATCGAGTGGGGCAGCGACCTGCAATCCGAACACGAGCGCTTCTTGACGGAGCAGCATTTCCAACAGCCGGTGGTCCTCTTCGACTACCCGCGCACACTGAAGCCATTTTATATGCGCTGTAATGATGACGGCAAAACCGTGCGGGCGATGGACGTGCTCGTCCCGCGTGTCGGTGAAATCATCGGCGGCAGCCAGCGTGAAGAGCGGCTCGACGTGCTGCTGGAACGGATGGCCGAATGCCACCTCGATCCGGCGACGTATTGGTGGTACGTCGATCTGCGGCGTTACGGCACCGTCCCGCATGCCGGCTTCGGCCTGGGCTTCGAGCGGCTGATCCAACTTATCACCGGCATGACCAACATCCGCGACTGCATCCCGTTCCCGCGAGTCCCAAAGAGCGCGGAATTCTAGACACGCTCTGCATTCCCGCCATCAGAGCCGGACTAGTGGATCCGTTTGGGTGGCACGCCATGACCATCGGGAAGGGCGTGGTCTTGCACTGCCGGACGCCACGCCCTTCGATGACTCAGGGACGTGCCACACTGCGACATCATTTCTCAAACGGACCCATTACCAAAGCCGGATTAGTGGATCAGTTGCGGCGGGCCCATGATCGAGTCAGCGGCGAGGGGATCGCCACCGGAAATGATCGTCGAGCTGAAGACAGGAGCCGGCTGGATCCAGACCTTTTTCAAGTTCGGACTGCCGTGGAGATTGGCGGACATCACCCGGATGCCGACGAACTTCACGATCACGTATTGGGCGAGTTCACCGTTTCCAGAGACCGAGCTAAAGATCGGAATCGCTCGCGCCTGTCCGATGATCGCTTTCAAGTCAATCCCGATTTCGGCACTGAGGCCCGTGTCGCCGTTGAGCGTCATCGTGCCGCCTCGGGGGATTTCCACTTTACCACCGAAGTAGGCCAGGTCGGCCGCGTTGGGGCCAAACCGGATTTGCCGGCTAAGGTCCGCCGTGCTGTTGGGGGTCGGTCCGATGTCGACCGTGCCGCGGTTTCCGGGCGGCAACAGAGTGCTCCCGGTGGGGTACATGCTTATCTCTTTGATGCCGTCGGAACCTGCGGTGACCGTGCCGTTGGAGTTGTACTTGTAGTTGTCGCTGCCGACACCGTTATAGATGAGATCGTTCCAGGAGCCTTCATCCACGGTGATCGGCAACAAGGGACACGTCGCGGATTCACTCGCCGACAAGATTTGGAAACCGATTCCAGACAGCACGACGGCCGTGGCGAGACTCGTGAGTTTTGCCTGCCCGCTACCGATCACCGGCGCGAAGAATAGCGGGATGGCCTGATCACCGCGCGTGGCGATGCTGCCGGTCAGGGTCTGATCTCGCCGCACGGTGACTTCGACCATGTTGTACGGCGACACTCCCCAGGACTCGACCCACTGACCTTCTGCGTTCTTTGTGCGTTGCCCGAAGCGGACGTCGCGCGTCGTATCGAGGTAGGCCGCGGCAACCTCGCCCACGCGATGTAACGCGGCGACGGTTTGCGCTGCCGTCTGACTATTCGTGGAGACTTGCGTGGCCGTGAGCGTTTTCCCCGCACCCCATCCCTGCGGCACCTCCAGTGTCGCGGCCAAAACGGAGGCGTCCGCGGCCGCTTGCATTTGCGTCCGCGTGTGCATGATGAAGCCTATGTCGACGGCGAACGCCGCGAAGCCGAAGACCACCACGATCGCAGCGACCGACATCCCCATGATGCTGCCTCGGCGTTCGACGTGAAGCAGCGACCGACGCAAACTGACGGAAATCCGTGTTCGGCGCATGATGTACCCTCCGAAAAGAACGGCGACAGCTTTGTTTTTTCACAAAGGATTTGTAGCGACGGCCTTTCCAGGCCGTCGTTGGAACACTGACGGCCTGGAAAGGCCGTCGCTACGGTTTGACTGCGGCATCGCCGCGCTATACTTCGACCGCCCCTCACTGGTCGGTGAGAGAGCTAGGTCTCGAAGTGTCTCCCGCACGTTACGTCGTCACTGGATCGTATTGGTGGATCACGTGCGAGTTGGTGTCTTCCAGCAACAGGTCGTTCTGCGAGTAGTAACGGACGCGCTGGAGAGCCAAGCAACGAACTCGGTGAGAGGCAAAGCCGATGCCGGCATTCGCGATCGAGTCCTGACGAGAATAGTGATTGAGATGCGTCCGCCAGGTCGGATGCTCGACCTTCAGTTCGCCCGTGCCAAAGCTGCCCCACGACTCGGAAGTGCCGTTGAGCACTTCGTACGCGAGGTTGCCATTCTGAATGCTCATGGCCGACGTGTAACGAATCTCCTCGTCAACGATGTGCAGCGAAGCCCAGTTGGCGTTGCTGCGTGAATAGTTGATGTTGCCGTAACGCCAAAGCTGGAGTTGGACGCCGCCAGACTCGAAGTTGGGCTGTGTGGCACAGTTCATGTCAAACACCGAGTAAGAAAACTCGAACGACCCCGGTGTCAGCACCGTTGTGATCTGTGGTGAGTCTTCCTCCGGCGCCGGTGTGCCGATTTGGACGTACCAGTCCTCTTCCACGCGCATGACATTCGCGGGCAGATTGAGCTCTTCGGCGAAGGCGGGCTTCGCGTTCTGCAAGCAGACCGCGGCGAACGGGGCAGTTCCGGCGATGGTCAGCAACTGACGGCAAGCCGCCCGGCGGCTGATGCCCAAGTTTCGTGAATTCTTCATACCATGCTCCTCTCGAAATGAAATGACTTTCGGCAACCAGGCTGTCTCACGCGAGACCCTTGGCTTTGCGTCCCCGCCTCACGACGGGTTTGCCATTATCGAGTCACCCTCCGATCGAGGAGTGGCTCACTCAGGACACTTGACAACGTTCTCGGAATCCGCGCGACGCATGAGAGGTGAAGCTGGCAAAAACGTCGCGACTGAAGATTCCACTTCAAACCTAGTTCGCGGTTTCCCTTTGTCACCTGCAATGCAAATCGTTTTTTTCGGAAAGTGAGAATTGACGTGACAAGCTTGTCGTGAATTCTCTAACGCGCAACGTCAGCCCAGGTCCGTGAATGGCGCATCGGGAGAACCTGTCCGTGCGGACAAGCGGTCTGTCGTGTTGCCAAAAAACAACAGCGGCGAGTCAGCAACAGCAGCGAGTCAAGGAGAAGTTCAACGCCGTCGGCGGCTAGCACACAGAACCCAATAACCTCCGTAGCCGAAGTCGTAAGACTTCGGTCCGAACTCTCACGAGTTCGGCTACATCGGGAAGTCATCACGGACCCGTCCCTAGTGCTTTGTCACAGCAAAGAATTCGGGTCGCGGAAATCAGCCGCAGGGCGCTAGCCCCGGTTTTTGCTGCACAAACCGGACGCTAGCGCGTTCCGGCTCACCCGAGAATCAAGCGGTGACAAAGCACTATCGCTTTGGCCAATTCAGATGCCGATGCAGGAACTCATAGGTTGCTTGGCCGTTGATCGTGTGCGGGCCGATGAAGAATTCGATCTCCGTCCGGTCGCCGATCGCCAGCTTGTCGTAATGTCGCTTCACTTTGGCAAACTCCCAGGCGACCCACTCATCGGGAGCGACGCCGTCGTCGTGGCCACGTTCCACCATGAACGGCCGCGGCGTCATCAGATACGACAGTTCGGCGTAGTTCGCGACGTGACCCATGTTCCACTCGAAGATCTCATACTCGCCCGTGAACACGTAGCTGTAACCGTCTTCGTCCGACGTGTTCTTCTTCACCCACTCGTTGTAGTCGGCCGAGCAGATCGACAAACAATAGCCCGGCTGGCCGTCGCGCGGCGGCAGCATCGGCGGAACTCGCACGGCCGTCTTGCCACCATAGGAGAGTCCATAAAACGCCAGTCGATTTGCGTCCACAAACGGCAGTGACGCCAACCACTCCAGTGTGCGTTGATGTTGCGGGATGATGTAACTGAACAGCGATCGCTGCATCACATTCGACTTGCGTTGGATCGTGCGAAAGCGGTCCGTGCCGCGATAGGGATTCTGCGGCGCGTACGTGATGAACCCGCGCCGACACAGTTCCGAAGCGAAGGCCGAGTAATACTTGAACCCGTCCACGTCCTTGCGGATGGTATCCACCGGCACTCCTTCCAGCCCGTGCTGGCATACGACGACCGGCCGCTTCTCGCCCGGTTTCAGATCATTCGGCACCAGCAAAACTCCGCCGGCGATCACGTCCGGATACACGTCCAGCACCACTTCATACGCCTTGTACGGCATGTTCGGCTCGACGTTCGCGAAGACGCGCGTTCGCGGATTCAGCGGCATCGACGGCGGCGGCAGCTTGCCAATCATCTCGGAATACACCAAGTCGCGCAGCTCCTCGACGGTGGCTTCCCAATCGGCCAACGAAGTCCGCTTCACTTTGGACCACAGTTGATCGCGCACCTTCGAACTCAGCCGTAACAGGTTCTGCGTGAAGACTGTCATCTCGCGAATCTGACTTTGCTGCCGAACGCTCGCATCGGTGAAGACTTTTACCGCCGACAACTCCTTGCCCGACGCGGCGAGTTGCGCGACGTTTAAGCCTTTGAGGAATTCGGTCAACACAACATCGGTGCCTGCCAGCCCGTCTCCCTCGCCACTGGAGCGGAAGAAAAGTTTGTCCGCCACCTTGAGCTTGTCAAAATGCGACTTCGCACGATCGACCTCCAATCGGACCGAGGCCAACGTTGCAGTTTGAATTCGCCCCGGCGCGGCACCTCCGCGTCGACCCGGCTTCGGAGCGGCCGGACCTTTCGTTTCGAGAACACCAGCCGCCTCGATCACCAGCAATCGCGGAGCAATCAAGCTGGCAAGCTCGGCATCGCCAAACTCAGTCAGCAGTGCCCAGACGTTGCGATAAATCGGCTCTTCCCACACACTTTGGCGTTGCTGGAAATAGCCGGAAACGAGCACGGCATCGATTCGTGGATCGACCGCCGCCGAGTAAATCGCCAGCAGACCGCCCTCGCCGACACCGGCAACACCGATCGGCAGATCACTTTTCTCCGCGGCGTTCAGTCGCGTGAAGATGTCGACGGCGGCGAGCACTTTTTGAACTTCGTAGCCGATCACGTGCCGACCCATCTCGAACGCCATGCGGTAGACGTACTCCCGGTGCGACTGATTGGTGAAGGCCACGTAGGGGCTCCCCGAAAACGTGTCGTCACGACTGATCAACGTCGGCACGAGCACTTGAACACCGTTCTCGGCGAGCCGCTTCGGAATCCACGACTTCGCATCCAAACCGGCGACAAGCCCGGCGAATTGCTCGGGCGTCCAGTCGGCATCCGGCAACACGACCGCTCGGGCTTTGACCCTTTCTGTCGTTGTCGGTTGCAGCAACAACCCTTCCGCCGTGACGCCTTCCAGCACACGCCACCGCACGGCGTAAACTTCAATCCCGTCGCCGGCAGCGACCTTGGCGTCCCGTTCCGTCGTCGAAATCAACTCGATGGCCGCGTTCGGCACGCGCGCATCGACAGCGCCCATGTTCTTCAAAAACCGTTCGCGATTCGCTGCGACACTCTTCTGGTAGGCTTCGACGCTGGAATAATCTCGCTTCCAAGTCGCATCACGACGACGGGGAGATTCCTCGATTTCGCGTAGAGCAAACCGATTGATGCCGTCGACCATGACGACGTCTAACGGCTCGGAGAGAGTCAATGTTTTTGTGCCAGGCAGATGATCGCTCTCGTCCGCGCCCTGGCAGATCGAGCAGTTCGCAGCCACAAGCCAAACACACACGAACCATAACTGCGGAATCGACACGCAAAGCCGTTGCATGGTTACCTCGTTCAAAAGAAAACCCTCGGACAAGACTGCCCAAGGGTTTGTCAGTTCGCACCACGACGAAACCGAGATTACTACTTCTCCGCGTCGCCGTCCTTCTTCTCCGCATCTGCCGGCTTCTCGGTATCGCCGTCCTTCTTCTCCGCGTCGGCTGGTTTCTCGGTGGAGGTGTCACTAGCCGCCGGATTCTTAGCCGCGTTCTTCTCCATCATCTCCTTCATCTTGGCCGGATCTGGCATCATGTCCTTCATCTTGGCCGGATCTGGAGGTGTCCCCACAGGTGCTTTCGAGCCTTCATCACCGCAACCAATCGCAAACGCGGTCAGCGCACATCCCAGCCACATCGTCAGCTTCTTCATGTTGGTTCCCCTGTCACGGATGTCCTCCCGAAGGCCGTCGCGCGGACCACACGCCGCAACTTGATTTGGTCGCTTCGGATTCCCGTCTGATGAAGATACACAGTCCGGTCCAAAAATTCCCGGCCAGAGGCTAACTGCGATCTCTTTCTCTCGATCCCGGGTAGGTGAAGTACCCGTCCGGTGTCAGGCACCGCAGAAATCAGAATCTGCGGAAGAAAAGTGCTTTAGGAATGTTAGGGAGGGCTTTCGGCGTGGAGCTGACGTTAATGGGGGAACGATCGCGGTTCACAGGCCGCAACAGCATGCGTGACCATCAAATACAGCACAAGATTGCCCATTTCACGTAACCGCAAATTCGGAAGATTTAGAAAAGTTGTTGCCCACATGTCCGTTCGCCTCAACTCTGTTCCGGCCGCAGGCCGAAAACTCTGAGTAACCGTCAAAACCGGTAGAACCGTTCTATCTTCACCCAGCGGTACTCCCTCCCCCGATCCCCCCACCGGAACGAGCGGAACGACCCATGAACTTCAAGCGTGCGAGATTCTGGCGGAATCTGCTGCTCTTCTCAGCGTTGTCCAGTGCGGCTTCCTTGCATTCGACCAAGGCTGAGGACGGCGTGTCACGAACTGGCGACGGCGCAGCGACCCAGACTGCGAGACCGAATTCGAATCCGGGAACGGCCGTCGTTCCCGGCGCCGAAGGCTACGTCCCGTTGTCATCATCGCCGTACATGCCTCTGGATCCCGGCGACAACTTCAACCGCCCGATGCCTCCGGCGTTGCCACCGGCCTACGAAACGTTGCGGAACTCGCGGCGCGATGCCATCGGCCCACGGTTCGACGTTGGTCAATTCTTGAACGACCGTCTGGGTGTGGATGGCGGCGATACGAACTTCAACTTCTTGCTGCCGTTTTTGGTTGGCTCGGATCACGAGGTGTTGTTCGTCGATGCTCGCGGTTTGGTATCGCAATCTGGACGCGGCGGCGCGAGCGCGGGCCTGGGTTATCGCGTGTATGCCCCGGACATGGATCGCGTGCTGGGGATCTCTGGCTGGGTGGATTATGACGACGGCAACAATCGCACCTATCAGCAGGCCGGCCTGAGTTTTGAATCCTTGGGTCGTTGGATCGACGTGAGACTTAACGGCTACGTGCCGTTCGGCCGTGATGACAGCGTGATCTCACGTTCGTTTGTCGGCGATCCGTTCTTCGGCGGCTCGAACTTGCTGGTCAACCAGCGGACCGCCAGCGAGTCGGCGTTCTACGGAATGGATGCGGAGATCGGTGGACCGTTGCCGGTTCTCGGTCGCTACGGCGTGTCCGGCTATGTGGGCGGATATTGGCTCGATTCGCAAACTGACGACACCGCCGCGGGGCCGCGCGTGCGGTTCGAGGCGAACGTCACCGACAACTTTCGAGTCAACGTCACCGCGTCCAACGACAGTGTCTTCGGCACGAATGCCTGGGTGAACTTCCAGATGACATTGCCGGACGGACGGGCGCGACGTTGGTTCCGGCCGATTCCGGTGGAAGACAAGCTGCTGATGACCGTGAATCGCGATTACCGTGTTCATGCTCACACGCGAATTGACGTCGCTCCGACGCCCGTGCTGATGGCCAGTGGTGCCAACGCCGGGCAGGCGGTGTCGGTGGTCTTCGTGGACCCGGACCGAATGATCAACGGAACCGGCACGCTCGAAAGTCCCTTGAATAGATTCGCCGGCTTCGTGAACTCGCCGAGCAACAGTCTGCTCATCGTCGATGGCAGTGCCAGCTCGACCCCAGTGCGCGGCAATGTCACGCTGTTTAGCGATCAGAAATTGGTGAGCACGTCGATCCTGGCCGCGGGCGGCGTGCAGCTCGACACGAACCTGGGACTGATCACGTTGCCGTCACCGACCGGCTTCGGCGACGCGACGCCGGTCGGGCCCATCTTGATGAGCCCGACGGGCGGTACATTGGTGACGCTGGCCGGCAGCAACATCGAGGTGGCCGGATTCAGGTTTGATGGGACAACGGGCAACGGCGCGATTCCACACGCTTCGGGGATCGTTGGCACGAACATTGTCAACTTCAACATCCACCACAACGCGTTCGAGAACTACACCAACGGCGTCGTGCTGAATAATGCCACGGGCACAGGTTTCTTCCAGGCCAATGTGTTGACGGGCACTCCGGGGGTGTCCAATGACGGCTTCCGATTGACGAATTCGGGCGTCGGAACACTGAATCTCTTTGCCGATACGTATACCGCCCCGCCCCCGGCCCCGTTTGGCCCAGGGGGAACGACTCCGGTGAACACATTGCCGGTCGTGGCCAACATTATCACCGGTAACGATGGGGCAGGCGCGCGCATCACCGCCCGCGACCGAGCGGTCATCAACGCGCACGTCGTTGGCAACACGATCAACAGCAACGGACAGGGACTGATTCTGGATGCCGCTCCTACGCGGAGCGTGATCAACGGCTCGATCGCGGACAACACGATCGACGGCAATCGCGGCGAGGACCGCAATCTCAATGGCATTCTTGATCCGGGTGAGGATCTCAACGGCGACGGAGTGCTCAATCCCGGCAACGGCATTTTGTTGACGGCCAACGCCTCGACGCTCAATCTCGCGCAGCTCGGAGAAGACAGCAACGCCAATGGACGATTGGATCCGACCGAGGACACGAATGGCAACGGCATACTTGATCTCAGCGAAGACACGAACGGCAACGGACTGCTCGATCTCAGCGAGGACGTGAACGACAACGGACTGCTCGACGGCGGCTTCCTGGTCACGAACAACACGATCACCAACAACACCGGCGACGGCATCGCGGTCAACGGAGTCAACAATTCGATCATCAACATGATCGCCACCCGAAATCGCATTGGTGATCTCACCGACTTCTCGGCGGGTAATCTGGGACGTGGGATGTCGATCACGGCCGACAGCGGCACCGTCTCGGCACAGATCGGGTACGTCAACAATGAGGATGGCAACTTCAACGGCCAGCTCGACACCGAAGATACCAACGGCAATGGACGCCTTGATTTCGGCGAGGACATCGACGGGAACGGGCTTCTCGACACGGAAGACACCAACGGCAACGGCACGCTCGACGCCGCCGATCCGCTCGACGGCAACGTCTTCATGGCCAACCAGGGCGGCGGCGTTCTGGTCGACCTCAGCGGCACGGCGGTCGGGAACATCGTGACGCTCAACAACGTGATTGGAAACGGCGACGGCAGCTTGAACTTCTTCATCGACGGTGACACGTCCGTTACAGGATTCTCGTTCACGAACACTTCGCAGCCTGGGATCAACCTCAGCAGCCTGACCTGGGATATCCAACCCGCTGGCTTGGCATTCAATACGGTGTCTACCATTAGTCCTGCTATAGACTTCACGGTCAGTTCCGCGACCGTCGCTGCGACGGGGTTCACTTCGGTGAATGGCAACAGTACCCCAAATCCGGTCGCTGGTTCGACAAATCTCATTTACTCCGTGGCCGACCAATCCCAGTCGCTGGCGTTGCAGTACAGTTCCTTCGGTTCAGTCAACGGTGTTCTGGATGTGGGCGAGGACGCCAACAATAACGGTCGGCTTGATCCCGGTGAGGATCGTCCGCAGTTTGCATTCGATATCGACGTCGATGGCTTCCCGGCTTCTGCGGCGAACGCAGGCCAGGATTTTGGCAACGACTTCATCGGCTCGACGGTCGACGTTACGTTTTCCAGCGGACACGTTTTGTTGGGCTCGATGCAGGCGGTGCCAGGCAACCCTCTGGCGTCTCAGTTCGTCGCGACCAGTCCGATCAGCAACTTGGTTTCCGGGCCAGGCATCGCATTGCGTGCTTCGGGGTCGGCCGTGCTCAACAACCCGACGGTCGTCGGGAACGATATCCGCTTCCAAGGGGGCGCGGGCTTCACGGCTCAAGCGTCCGAAGACGCCCAAATCAACAATCTGTTGGTCCAGGGCAACACGATCCAGAACAACGGACACGCCGCCAACGGAGGCGGCATCAGCCTGAACACGCTCAACGTCGCTACGGCCAGCATCTCCGCTTCGATTCTGAACAATCAGGTCAGCAACAACTTCGGGGCGGGCATCTCGGCCACGGCCGACTTCGGTCTGATCGACATTCGCCAGATCGACAACAATACGCTGACGGGCAATACCACGGGCATCGCGTTGAACGCGCTCAACAACGGCAGCATCACGACGCGCATCACCAGCAACACGGTCACCGATAGCACGGCCGACGGCATTGCGTTGCTGGCCGACACCGGCTCGATCACGCTCAATCAATACACCACAAACATCATCACCAATTCTGGCGGCAATGGCCTGGTATTGGAGGCCCGGAATGGTGGCACGATCAACAACGGCGTGACCGAGGACATCAACGGCAACCTCATGTTGGATGCCGGTGAGGACGTCAACGGCAACGGCTTGCTGGACCTGGGCTTCGCCGGCAAGACTGAAGACGTCAATAACAATGGAATCCTTGATCCCACCGAGGACGCAAACAGAAACGGCGTGCTTGATCTCGGCGAGGACACCAACAATAACGGCGTGCTCGATCTCGCCGAGGATCTCAACAACAACGGTGTGATCGATCTGGGTAACGGGCTGTTCAACAACGCGGGGAGCGGTCTGCTGATTACGGGGACTGACGGCAATTTCAACCTGGGCACGATTTCCGATCTCACGATCGCTCGCACGATTAGCGGCACGGATGGCATCACGATCGACGTGACCGATAGCGTGTTGAGCGGATCGTTTATTAGCAACTTGTTGGTGGGTGGCGCGACGGTCGACCCGATTACCGGCGTGGCCAGCAACGTGAACACCGGTGCCGGCTTTAGCCTGACCGCGACCGGCACGCCGGGGAATTTGAATAACTCATTCGCCGTCACGGTCGAGAGTAATCAGATCGTTAATAACGCGGGCGCGGGCATCAGTATTGTGATGCGCCAGGACGCCTTCGGAACGTTCGCCATCCGAAACAACACGATCACCAGGACGGTGAATGATCTCTCCGAAGACCTCAACGGGAACAACCGGTTGGACCGCGCTGAGGACACGAACAGCAATGGCGTGCTTGACTCGGGTGAAGATGTCAACCTCAATGGTGTGCTTGATCCCAGCGAAGACCGCAACGCCAATGGCGTGCTGGACACGAACGCGATTCTTTCCGGTGAAGGCATCTTCGTGCAAATGGTCGGAACCCCCGTACTGCCGAACGCCAGGGGCATCCTCAGCGACTCGGTCATCGAAGGCAACATCATCGGCGGTTCGACCGCAGCCGTCGGTAACGCCAGCCACGGCATCGCCTTCGACGTCCAGGAAGAGACGACTCTCAGAAACCTGGCGATTGGCCGCGGCAACCTGATTGTCAATAACGGCGGTGACGGCATCAACTTCCGGCGCCGGGACAATGTGGTGGTGGAAGACGTTGTGATCTTCCAAAACCTCATCGACAGCAACGGCGAAGATTTGGACGGAGATGGCGTCTTGGGTCCGCTCGAGGATCGAAACGGCAATGGCCAGTTGGATGGCGACGGCATTGACATCGCGGGCTTCGAAGGCGGTGGGAGTATTCTTGGCTTCGACCTGCAGGAAAACGAAATCACACGCAATCTGATGAGCGGAGTCCACCTGCACGTCGCGGCGGATGCACGGCTGCATGTAAATATCGCCCGCAATCTGATCGATGCCAACGGCACGACTGCGGCCGCCGCCCTGGCGAACTTCGCCAGCGGCAGGGGCATCTTGACGACCGAGAACTTCGGCCACTCCACCGACATGCGCGAGATCGGCGGCGAGTGGCTGGCCAATACGATTACGAACAACGTTGGACAAGGCATCCGACTCGACGGGACATCCACGAACATCTTCAATGAAATCGAGAAAAACCTTCAGGCGCAGAACTTGATGATTGGTGGCAACCTGATCGACAGCAACGGCTTGGACGGCATCTTGGTCAACGGTCCGGGCCATCTGACCATCGACAGCAATACCATCACCAACAATGGCGTCAATGTCGGGCTCGCCCTGGGGACTGCAGCCGACCCGGCGACGACGGGAAGCGATCTCGGCAACGGCATCGCCATCCGTTCCGTGATGATCGACGAATTCGGTAACGTGGCCAACCAGCTCACCAGCCTGCCAGAAGACATGACTGCCCCGGGCAGCACGCTCGATCTCCAGGCCGCCGGTCCGAAATCTGTCGAGATCCTCCGCAACCTAATTCAAGGAAACGCCGACGATGGTCTGGAGATCCGTCACGCCAATAACCCCTCCACCCGACACGATGTCGAGCTGCATCCCGGCTTTTTCCCAGTCACAGTCATCGCGCGGGAAAACACCATCGAGCTGAACCGTGGCCGGGGTGTTGACATCCTCAACCAAGGGGGCGTGCGGACGCCCGAGGATGTTGATGGACTTCCTCCAGAGACCGGTGCGGACGACAACGTCAATCCTCCAGTGGCGACACTCTCGGGCACGTCGAACCAGTTCTCGCCCACAGACTCA
The DNA here is from genome assembly GCA_964430385.1 of uncultured Planctomycetaceae bacterium. Classification (GTDB taxonomy): domain Bacteria; phylum Planctomycetota; class Planctomycetia; order Planctomycetales; family Planctomycetaceae; genus CAYSHJ01. Next base: position 3,934 of record CAYSHJ010001216.1, on the reverse strand, counting down.
ACCATCCGGTTGCTGGACAATAAGATTGCCTCCAACGCGAAGGAAGGCATCTATGTCGTGAATACCGCGTCGCTCACGCAGGGGCAATCCGGCAATACGCCGGTTCCAGACGACTCAAACAGCGCCACCGGCGACAAAGATCCCACTCGAGGTCTGAACGACGACGGAGAAGTCGACAGCGTGCCGCGCCTGGCTCTGGAGGTTGATCACAACCTCATCATCAAGAACGGACAGCGACTCGACGTTGACGCGCAAGGCAATCCGATCGACACGATTACTGGTTCAGGCCTCGTCATTCGTGTCGGCACGTCGGACAACGAGGCTCCGCCGCTTCTGCTCGGCGTCGGAGGGTTTTCGGACTTTGCAAGTGCTCCGGGCGATCCGTCGGCAGTGATCTTTGGTGAAACGGGTTTCCGCAACGCCGATGAGATCCTTGCCGCGACGGGGGTCAACTTCGCACAACTCGGATTCTTCAACCGACTGCAACCTGGCGGCGTAGTCGCCAAGGTCACGAACAACGGACTAAATGACTTGGGACAACGAGATAGTAGCTCGGGCTTCGAAGGTAACTTTGGTGCCGATGTCTACATTGAATCGTTCCGGTCGACGGGAGTCGGCGCGCAATTTCCGGTCGTGGCACGGCTGGACATGATCTTTGAGCACAACGCCGGCGATTCGCTGGACGTGACCAACTTCGGGGCCTTCTTCGATCAGAATCCGCAGCGCAACGGTCAGAGGTTGGCGGGTCTCGTTAATATTCCGGGAGTCGCTCTGCCGCTCTTCGGCCGTGTCGCCGGCGTCCACAACGGTTCGGTCTTGGACGACCCTGCCACTGGCCTTGATGACGCGACAGCAAATTCGTTCTTCGCACGCGATCAGGCTGACCCAACGGACAGTCCTTTGGACGATCGTACGAACATCTATAATCAACGTGAAATCGTGATGACGGTTGCTCCCGATACTGACACAGACTCCGCATTCGTTGGCGCATACAGCGGACTGCCGGCAAATCTCTTTTCGCTGAATCAGTCGTTGCCCGCCGCGCCGAGTAACAACGATCCCTTCCGAGTTGAGTTGTCGTCTTCATTGATCTTCGACGTCATTTTGTTTACTGGCGGCGACCCACAATTCGACACGAATGCGGCGCCAAGGCGAGCAAACACTAATCTTCAGTCCAACGTGCTTGCTGGTGCGTTCTTAGTGTTCATCGACGAGCTAGGCGTTCCCGACGCACAGCAGCCAGTACGCAGCGAGCAGGCGACCATCGCGAACAACTTTGCCCTGGACTTCGGAGTAAGCCTAGTAGCTGGCAACACAAGCCAATTTCATATCGGCGGAGCCGACAACGTCAGCAATGTGCCGCAAGCTGGCCAAGGGCCAGTCGCATCAAACTCAGAACTTCCTGGCCTGACGGGCCTATTTGTGCAAGACAAAACCAGTAATCAAACGCTCGTTCTACCAGCTGGCGGTTTGAGCCGCGCACCACGCGACGGCAACCTATTCGTCATCACGACTACCGAGTTCGGTAGGGGTCCGTCGGCCTTCCGGGTCGCCGGTGCCACGGTCGCCGCGCAGGCTGAACTGGGCATCAACGTCGACACGAACGCCTTCACTCACAACAACCTCGGCTTCGACGACGCCGTATCGCTGGATTCCACCATTGTTCCCCAACTCATTGAGCTACCGTTTGAATGGGATGTCTTGCCGGACGACAATCGGACTCGCATTCAGAATATCTTCTCCCCACTTTCCCCGCTGCCGGCGGCTCCCCCAACCTTCAAGGACTTCACCTTCCGGAGAATTGTGTTCCCCTAATCACGAATTTGAGGCCGGGGGGCAAACGCCGAACGGCACGTCGCTTCGTGGGGGCGAAGCGGCGTGCCGTCGGTTGTTTTGTAGATTTGAGATGTCAAATTTGAGATTTGAGATTTGAGATTTGAGATGCCGGAAGGGCCTCGGCACCAACATCCGGAGCATTACGATGAAATACGAACGCTTCGAAGACCTGCCGGTCTGGCAAGCGGCGGCGGATGTGGCGGCGAAGATGTTTGGCTGGACGGCTCAGGCGTGGTTTCGAGGGAAAGGGGATTTGGCCAATCAGCTTCAGCGGTCGGTGCTGTCGATTTCCAACAACATCGCGGAAGGTTTCGAGCGCGGGACGACCAATGAGTTGCTGCAATTCCTCTACATTGCTCGCGGGTCGGCGGGGGAGGTGCGGTCGATGCTGGGAGTGATGGAGCGAATGCTGGCTGATGAAGCGCGGCCGGGGAATACAGATTTGAAATCTCAAATTTCAGATTTGAAATCGCAGAGTTCAGAGTTGGGTCATTTCAAATCTCAAATTTCAAATTTCAAATCGGAATGCGAAGGCATCTCGCGCCAGATTCGCGGCTGGGCGAACAGCTTGCAGAACTCGGACATTGAAGGGCAGCGGCATCTCAACGACAAGTCGAAACAGGCATTCGAACAGCGACAGCGACGGGAGGCTTTCCAAAAGAAACTCGATGCGGGAAACGAGGAAGACCGTCGGAAGCGTGAGGCGGAACGACTCGATCGCGAGAACAAGCCTGCTGAGAATCGAGATGAGGCACCTGAGATTTGAGATTTGAGATTTGAGATCCTTCCGTTCGACTCGAAAGATCCTCGCATGCTGCTCACTCGTCGAACTTGGTTGGCCTCGTCGATCGTTTCTGGCTGGAGCGTCTGCGGTGGTCTCGTCTCAGCGCAGCCGCCTCGAAAGCCGGTCAGGACCGCGCCTGTTGGCGACGAGTCGTTGCCCAAAGCGCCGGAAACCGACGTCACAATCGAGCTTATCTCCGGAGCAGCCGCGGCGGCCGAACATGCGCAAGCGTGGGGACAACGCTTGCAACAACTCGAGATCTCGTTTCAGACACGACAGGCGGTCGTGGGCGACAAGCCGCAGATCAAAGAGCAAAAGCTGGGACGCCTGCGGCGAGTGACCGTCACGGCGGTGCTCGACCGCAACGGCAAGATCCTGTGTTCGGACCGCAACTTCACGCTCGCGGAGTCCGACAAGCTCGCTGAGTGGATTCGCGAATTGAGGGCCTACGGTGCGCAAGGAGCTCCGCAAGGTCAACCGCGTTTCGGACTCGACGACCGGCAGTTTGCGGCGGTGTTCAAAGCACTGACCCCCAAAGTCGAAACGGACACGCAAGGGATGAAGTTGGACGCCGTACTGGGCAAGCTGCCACTTCCTGAATCGTTTCCCTTACGGATGACGCCGGAAGCGCGTCATGCGGTGATGGCGCTCGATCCCGAAAAAGCTCTGCGACAGAGTTTCCGCGGCCTTAGTATTGGTACCGCGCTGGCCGCCGCACTCAGCGAATTCGGGCTCGCGTTCCGACCGCTGCGCACGCCGGGAGGTTCGATCGAGCTGGCCGTGTCGCCGCGCAGCGAAGACGCCGATCATTGGCCCATCGGCTGGCCGCTGGATCCCGACAAGCCGCAGGGACAACTCGTCCCTAATTTGTTCAAGATGGTGCCGGTCAATCTCGAAGACGTGCCGCTGCCCGACGTCTTGGCGGCAACGGCGAAAGCGTCCGAAGTTCAAATCGTGATCGACTACCACGCGATCGACAATCAACACATTGACCTGACCGAACTCAAGGTCAACGTGCCGTCACGCAAGACAACCTGGGGATTGCTCCTCAAGCAGGTGACGTTCCCCCACAAACTCGGCCGCCGCATCGTCACCGATGAAAGCAACCGCCCGCTGGTGCTAATCACGACACTCAAGGAGTCGCTGCGGGAAAATCCAGCAGGAAAGGTGCGATAGACTCCTTCGCTTTCCAAAGTTGTTGCGATTGAGTCAAGTTTTCGGAACACTAATCGACACTGATCTTCACTAATCAAACCACAGTCCTCGTGCCATTAGCGTTGATCAGCGCCGATTAGTGTTCCAAAGTTTGTTTTT
>CAYSHJ010001215.1:0-4860 GCA_964430385.1 uncultured Planctomycetaceae bacterium | reverse complement strand
ATTCAGCGACAGTGCCTGGAGGGAACGGTTGACCTCGCGAAGCAGTTTGGCTTGCCGTTGGTGGCGACGAACGACGCGCACTATCTCAACCGGGAAGACGCCGCCGCTCACGACGTGCTGCTGTGCGTGAGCACGCACACGACCGTCAACGACGAGAAGCGGATGCGCATGGATTGCGATCAGTTCTATGTCCGCTCGCCCGAAGAGATGTACGCCGCGTTCCCGGGCATGGAAGAAGCGGTGCGGATGTCGCAGGTCATCGCCGACCGCGTGGACATCGAACTCGACAAGAACCCGAAACACTATCCGAAGTTTCAGCCTCCCGGCGAGCTGACCGACAAGGACTACTTGCGGCAGCTCTGCGAAGAGGGTTTGCGCTGGCGTTACGGCGACGCCGTGACCGACCAGCACCGGCAGCGGCTGGATTTCGAGCTGTCCGTCATCGACAAGATGGGCTACTCGTCGTACTTCCTGATCGTGTGGGACTTCGTACGGTTTGCGAACGAGAACGACATCCCGTGCGGAGCTCGCGGTTCGGCGTGTGGAGCGATGGTGGCGTATGTACTCGGCCTGAGCCACGTTTGCCCATTGCAGTACGACTTGCTGTTCGAGCGATTCCTCGACCCCAGCCGCACTGAGCCGCCTGACATCGACATCGACTTTTGCCGTGATGGCCGGCAGAAAGTCATCGACTACACGAAGCAGCGTTACGGCGCCGCAAACGTTTGTCAGATCGGCACCTTTGGCACGCTCAAGGCCAAGCTGGCGATCCGTGATGTCGGCCGAGCACTCGGCATTCCGTTGACTCGTGTCGATCAGATTGCGAAATCGGTGCCGGATGAACTGAATATCAAACTGAAGGATGCGATCCAGCAAAGCCCCGACTTGAAAGAGGCGTACGACAACGATCCCGAAATCCACAAGCTGCTGGACATCGCCCAAAAACTGGAAGGACTCTCGCGCAGTGCAGGCACGCACGCGGCCGGCGTCGTGGTCAGCGACGCTCCAATCGACAACTACATCCCGCTGCAGACGATCTCCGGCAAGGAAGACGTCGTCACGCAATGGGATGGCCCGCATGTCGAACTAGCCGGGCTGCTGAAAATGGACTTCCTCGGCCTACGGAACCTCACGATCCTGTACAAGGCCGTGCAGAATGTGAAGAAGCACCGCGGCATCGACATCGACCCGGACAAGCTGCCGGTCGACGACCAGCCGACGTACGAACTGCTGCAACGGGGCGAAACGAAAGGCGTCTTCCAATTTGAAGGCGGCGGCATCCGCGACCTGCTGACGAAGATGAAGCCCGACCGCTTCGCCGACATCATTGCCACGTCCGCGCTGTACCGCCCCGGCCCGCTCGAAGGGGGCATGGTCATGGACTATGTCGATATCAAGCACGGCCGCAAAGAACCGAACAAGTTTCACCCGCTTGTCGACGCAGTGCTCGAAGAGACTTACGGCGTGATGGTCTACCAAGAGCAGATTATGCGCATCTTGAACCGCGTTGGCGGCATCGAGCTGGCCGACGCCTACAAGTGCATCAAGGCGATCAGTAAGAAGAAGGAAAAGATCATCGCGGGCTACTTCGACAGCTACGTCCAGGGAGCTGTCCAGCGCGGCGTGTCAGAACAACGGGCGAAAGACCTATTCGAGCTGATCAAGAAGTTCGCGGGGTACGGCTTCAACAAGTCACATTCAACCGCCTACGGAGCCGTCTCCTACCAGACGGCGTACCTCAAAGCTCATTATCCGACCGAGTTCATGGCCGCGCTGTTGACGTGCGGCATGGAAGATTCGGCACGCATCTCGGAACACGTTGACGATGCTCGCCGCATGGGCATCACAATCGTGCCGCCGGACGTGAACTCGTCGGAGGCCGAGTTCGCCGTCATCGGCGAGCGGCAACTGTCGTTCGGGATGGAAGCCATCAAAGGTCTCGGCAAACAAGTCGTGCAAGCGATCGCTGACGATCGCCAGACGAACGGCTCCTTCAAAGACATCTTCGACCTGGCTGAGCGACTCGACCCGAAGCTACTGCAAAAAGCGGTGCTCGAAATCTTGATCAAGGCTGGCGCCCTCGACTCGCTCGGCCCGAACCGAGCACAGCATCTTGCCGCTGTGGAACGAGCCGTCTCCGCCGCGATCGCTCGACATCAAGACAAAAAACGGGGCCAGCGGAACCTCTTTGGCGACGATGACAACACTCCCGCGGCCGGCGCCGACGCGACAACGGCTGAAGGTTCTTTGCCCGAAGCTCCCGATGAGACGCACGGCCAGAAGCTCGCCGGCGAGAAGGAAGTGCTCGGCTTTTATCTGACCAGTCACCCGCTGACGCAGTTCGCCGACAAGCTGGAGCAACACACCACGCACGACAACAAACAACTCGGCGATCTGGCGGACGGCACCGAAGTGCTGCTCGGCGGCATGCTCGGCGGCATTAAGAAAGCCATCACGAAAAAACCGAGCCGGAATGGGCACACCAAGTACGTCAACTTCGACCTCGAAGACCCGACCGGCATCGTCCGCTGCATCATGTGGCCCGAAGATTTCGCTCGATTAGGTGAGAAGGTGCAACCCGAAGCGATCGTGTTCGTGAAGGGCAAAGTCGACCGCCGTGGCCGCGAGCCCAACGTCATCGTCAATCAACTGCTGACTGTCGACGAAGCCGATAAGCAGTTCACGACACAACTCGCGATCAATTTCAAACACGGCCTGCACGGCGAGCGAGAACTGCTCCGCACGCGTGAGATTCTTCGACGATACCCCGGCCAAACCGATGTCGTTTTGATTGTCGACAGCGCCGATCCGCGGACACCCGACAGCCATCTCCGGTTCGTCCTGAGCACTCCCAACCAATTGAAGGTCAGTTGTAACGCCGGCCTGCAAACCGAACTCATGAACGTCATCGGCCGCGCCCACTTCCAACTTCACACACCGCCGAAGCAATCCCGGATGCGAGACATCGGAAGCGGCGGTATCGGGAGATAACTGGTCTTAACTCACAACATCAACTCGAGAGAAGCGACATCATGCAGCGTCGTGAGTTCCTGTCTGTCAGCAGTGCGGGTTTGGCTTCGCTGGCCGTTGGAGCGTATGCCACTGGGGCCGATCAGAAAGTTCGGCGAGTCGGTCTGATCGGAACCGGCTGGTATGGCAAGGCGGATCTTTTTCGGATGATCCAAGTCGCGCCGGTCGAGGTCGTCTCGCTGTGCGATGTCGACAAGAAGCTGCTCGCCGAGGCGGCCGACATGACGGCTGAGCGGCAAGTCTCGAAGAGGAAGCCGCGCACTTACGGCGACTATCGCGAGATGCTCAAGGAAAAAGACCTCGACATCGTGCTGATCGCCACGCCCGATCACTGGCACGCGCTGCCGATGATCGACGCGATCAAGGCCGGAGCGGACGTGTACGTCCAGAAACCGACCGGGGTCGATGTCGTCGAGAGCCAGGCGATGTTGGCGGCGGCTCGGAAGTACAAACGAGTCGTGCAGGTCGGCACTCAACGCCGCAGCACACCGCACCTGGCGGAGGCTCGCGAACTCGTGAAAGAAGGGAGGCTCGGCAAGATTGGGCTGGTCGAAATCTACTGTTACTATCACATGCGAAATCGCAAGAATCCACCTGACACGCTGCCGCCGGAGAACCTCGATTACGAGATGTGGACCGGTCCCGCGCCGCTGCGGCCGTACAACGAACTCGTTCACCCTCGAAGCTGGCGCGCGTTCATGGAGTACGGCAACGGCATTGTCGGCGACATGTGCATCCACATGCTCGACATGGTCCGCTGGATGCTGGATCTCGGCTGGCCGCTGCGAATCAGTTCGTCTGGTGGCATCCTGGTCGAGAAGAACAGCAAGGCGAACATCAGCGATACGCAGTCCGTGACGTTCGAGTTCGACGGCCTGAATGTCAACTGGCAGCACCGCACCTACGGCCACGCACCCGACGAAAAGTATCCCTGGGGCGCGACGTTTTACGGTGAGAAGGGCACGCTCAAAGCTAGCGTCAGGAGCTACGATTGGCTTCCCTTCGGCGGCGGCCAGCCGATTCACAAGGACGTGACTTACGAGTTGGAGCAATACCCGATCGACAAGACCGAAAAGGATCTCGAAACGCACGTCGCTCCCGCAATTCGGTATCACCTGCTCGACTTGCTCAAAGCCATCGACACACGTGGCAGGCCGGTTGCCGATATCGAACAAGGCCACATCTCCTCGGCCAGCAGCATCCTGGCCAACATCTCGATGCAACTGGGGCGCACGCTGACGTGGGACGCCGACAAACACCAAGTCGTCGGCGATGCCGAAGCGAACAAACTGCTGCGACGCCCCTATCGAGCTCCGTGGAAGCATCCGGAGCCAGACGCGGTGTGAATGGGCGAAAGGAGGTCGTCAAGTTCTCCGGCACGGGGCGGCGATTGTCACCACTCGTCGAAGGGATGGCCAGCGAGTGCTCCGCCTTGTTTTCGCACGGTGAATACGCCACCGTGAACGTGATTTCTACGTCATCCGGGACCAAAGACAACTCGGCGACGGCCGCATTCCGCAGGCTGGCCAAGACGTTGATAAAGATTTCCGTTGGCGAGCCGGTGGCCGTTAGGCCCCGGACAGCGTGGGACCGTCGAACCCAAGTCGATGGCGGTGCCGAATCGTCCGCGCTGTACGCGGGTCGCGCTGTGCGCGGGTCGCGCTGTGCGCGCGTCGCGCTGTGCGCGGGTCTCTCGACCCCGCACTTGAACGACCGCAGGTCTCCCGCGATTCGGGGGAGACCTGCGGTCCAGCGAAGCGGCGGGGTCGGGAGACCCGCGCCGAGCGCGGCTCGCCAACGGCCAGAAGACAGAGGGCTGACGCCCAGCGG
>CAYSHJ010001214.1:0-25239 GCA_964430385.1 uncultured Planctomycetaceae bacterium | reverse complement strand
CATGGCGCGCATAAATTACAACCGAAGACTCCAAGGATGATTCCGCTCAGCGGATTTTCGTTCTTGCGGTGATTGATCCGGGATACCGCCCAACCGCTCGTCGTGGCGCGATTGACAACGTCCACGGTGCGACCTAGCCTGAGGCTGTAACGAGTGACGATGTCCGCCCGATGAAACTTGCCAGCTTCATGGTTCGCTTTTCACCCAGGTGACGTCTTGAAGATTGCGAGTTCTGCAGAATCGCCTCTGCCTGACGACGAGAGGTCGGACACTTGGCTGAGTTCCGCTCGGTTGGTATCGCCGTCGAGACTGGCCCTGCTGCTGAAAGAGCATCGGCCGTATCTCAAGCATATCGCCGAAGCACAATTGCCTCAGAGTCTGCAGTCGCGGCTTGATTCGTCGGATCTCGTCCAGGAGACGTTGCTCGGCGCGTTCCAGCAGTTTGGCCAGTTCGCGGGTTCCACCGACGCGGAGTTTTTAGCTTGGTTAAAGGAGATTCTGCGCAACCAGGTCATTGATGCGATTCGATATCATGGTCGCGATGTTCGAGACGTGAACCGCAATCAGCCGCTCCCGGAGTTGGTCGCCTGCGATAAGACCATTTCCGCCAGTGAGGTGGCTCGGCGAACGGAGACGAGCGAGCGGCTGCGGCAAGCGTTGGCCGAGTTGCCGGAGCATTACCGCACGGTGATTTTACTTCGGCAGGAACAGGACTTGAGTTTCGAGGAAATCGGCAACCGATTGCAGCGAAGTACCGATGCTGCCCGCATGCTCTGGGGCCGCGCGGTGCTGCAGTTGGGAAAGCGGATGCAACCGGATGGCTGAGGTTCCCTTGACGTTCGACGACGAGTTGTTGGACGAGAAGTTACTCGCATCGCTTGTTCAATTCGACGAGGCTCTGCGGGTGGGGCAGGTGCCCACGAATCCCGCTGATGCGCTGAGCGACGACCAATTGGCGGAACTGACAACGGCAGCGCACTGCCTGTTGGAACTGGAAGAACTCATTCCACGACAGCGCTCGGGAAGTGCCGCCAGCCCGCCGATCCTTGTCTCCAATCGGGTCGGCCGGTTTGAAATCGATGGTGTTCTGGGATCGGGTGGGTTTGCGGTTGTCTACAAGGCCCACGACCGGGTCTTGGATCGGACGGTGGCCGTCAAGGTACCGCGGCCCCATGTTCTGGCTGCCCCCGATCTGCGCAAGCGGTTTGTGCGGGAGGCGCAGGCGGCCGCACAACTCGATCATCCGAACATCGTGCCGATTCATGAGGCAGGCGCTGATGGCGAGCTGCCCTACATCGCCTATGCCTATTGCGACGGCCCGACCCTGGCGGCATGGCAAAAGAATCGAGGGGAACCGCTCGCGCCGGAGTGGGCCGCGCGGCTGATGATTCTCCTGGCGGAAGCCGTCCAATACAGTCATGAACGGGGCATTTTGCATCGCGATATCAAGCCGGCCAACGTCTTGCTGTTCCCTCAGTCGACGCCAGCCGACCCAGCGTTTCCGTTTGTGCCGCGACTGTCGGACCTGGGGTTGGCCAAGCTGATCGAATCGAATCTCGAAGAGACGGCCAACGATTTGGTGCTCGGGACGCCGCTGTACATGTCGCCCGAGCAGGCGGAAGGCCGCCACGCGGACATCGGAACGAGAAGTGACATCTACTCTCTGGGTGCGGTGCTGTACTTCCTGCTCACCGGCCGTCCGCCGTTCCTGGCGGCCGGGCTGATCGACACGTTACGACAAGTTGTGGAAGCAGAACCGATCGCCCCGACGATCTTGAATCCGGCCGTCGATCAGGATCTGAACGTGATCTGTCTGAAGTGCTTGGAGAAATCGCCATCGCGGCGCTATGCCACGGCCCAGGATCTTGCGGACGATTTGCGGCGGTTCCTGTCGCGGGAGCCAATCCACGCCCGTGCTACGACGACGCGCGAACGATGTTGGCGTTGGTGCCGTCGCAAGCCTGCGTTGGCAGGATTGCTGACAGGTGTGGCCTGCCTGATGCTGAGCTTGTTTGCGAGTTTGCTGTGGCAGAGGTACTCGGCTTCCGCGTTCCAGCAGCAGATTACGCAACGCAACGACCAGCTCACCAATACGGTCGCCAAGTTGAACGATTCACTTCAAGCCACTCAGCGGCAAAAGCAGATTGCCGAAGCCAACGAAGAGCGTGTGATACAGTTGCTGTATGCGGCCGATCTCCGGTTGGTTGCGACCGCGATCCGAAAGAGCAATCTGCGCGAAGCCGGGCAGCTCTTGATGCGTCACCCGGAGAGCGAGCGGGAATTCGCTTGGCGCTATCTGCGGAACCAAGTGTCTCCACCGAGCCGACTAATCGCGAACACCGACCAAGCCATTTGGCATATGACCCATTCGCCGGACGGTCGGCTGCTCGCGGCGGCAGGGAGTCGCAGCCGTGTCCAAATCTTCGATGTGGACTCAGACTATCGCCTAGTCCGTACGCTGGAGACCAATCAACAAGAGATCAATAGCTTTGCGTTTTCCTCGGATAGCCGCATTCTGGCCACTGCCGGCGACGACGGACGAGTCGGATTATGGAATGTGGAAATGGGAGAGAATATCCGCTGGCTGGAGGTCATTCCCGGAAACCCTGTGTATGGCGTCACGTTTCTAGGTGACGACAAGCAGCTTGTGGCCTGCGGGCGCTCAACGGACCCATCCATCTGGGATGTCGCAACGGGTGCGCGTGTCAAATCATGGGCGCCTCCGCACACGGGTAGGATTGAAAGTCTGGCGGTCTCACCTGATGGTCAGCTACTGGCCACTGCTGGTGCTGACCATGTTGCGGTGCTTTTTCGGCTTGGAGTGGAGGAACCCCTGCACCGCTTGATTGGACACACGGGTTCGATCTCGGCTGTTCAGTTTACCTCTGATAGTAAATTCGTGATCACCGCTGGAAGAGATGGGAAGGTACGGATGATTGACGTTGCAACAAGTCTGCTGCAGATGCAGCATATGCAAAGACCTGACGGTATCTCTGCAATGGCTCTGAGCAGGAGTGGACGACTGGCCTGCGGTGATCGGGGAGGAGTGATCACATTGCTGGATACCACGCCGCCACCAGATGACTCCCAACCCGCGCCGGAGTGGCCGATCCAGAATATGTGGACCGCAGCGGACGGTCGGATCGGTGGTTTGGCGTTTGCCCCCCAAGGAGACGCGATCCTATCGGGCGATGCCGAAGGCAGAATTCGCTATTGGGCCAAGCCCACAGCGACTCGTGAACCGCAGCGACTGATTCTGCCCACTGGGACAGCGTCTGAGGCCATTTACCAACGCATGTGCGTCGGTGAAGACCCGGATACTCTTTATCGCGCTGGCTCCACGGGTTTAGAAGTTTGGGACATCCGAAACAACCAGCAGACCGCCACGCTCGCGAAGGGTACTCACGTGACTGCGTGTGCTTGTCGTTGTGATGCTGGTTCAATTTTGGTCGGTGATAACCGCGGTCGCGTAGGGTCGATTCGTATGGATAATCGGTCCCAGATCGAATGGCTGGAATTGGAAGAGTTGGCTGGGCAATCAATAATTCGAGTGGATTCGTACGACGAAGGCCGGACCATCTTGGCTCAAAGTCAGTCCAATGAGATCGCCATCATTGAAGCTGCGAACAGCAAGGTTCGCGCGCGTTTATCGAATCGCAGTGCGATGGCACCATCACCCGATGGGCGCTGGCTCGTGACGGGACGACACGGCTCGGATGATGTGGTGATTCTGTCAACCGATACTCTCCAAGTGATCGCCCAACGCCCCGCCCACAACTCGACGATCGTGCATATCGAATTCAGCCGTGACGGATCGTTGTTGCTATCGGCGAGCCAGGATCGGACTGTCGTCCTGTGGGACACCCGAACATGGCAGCCGAAGCACAAGCTGTTTGGGCACGATCAGGGAATTGGAGCCGCAGCGTTTTCGCCCGACGGCAAGACGATCGCTACAGGCGACCTGGGCGGTACGATCAAGTTGTGGCGTGCTGCTTGAGGCCAAGAGTTGCTCGAATTGCCGGCACTCGACTCGGAAGTACGTTCGCTGGTGTTTCGCGTGATGGTCAGAGGCTATATGCATTCAAGTCGGATCAGTCGGTCGATATTTTTTCAGGTTTCCCCCACATCGAAACACGCAAAATTCGCCGGAAGCGGTGTGTGATGACCACTTCCTGACGGGCGCGGCTCGGAAAACATCTCACTCACCCCCGCGAGCAGCAGAAACCGACATGCAACAGCCGCTCATGTTCCGTCCTTGTCTCCGTTCTCGCGGCGAATGACCAGTAGCAGTCTGATGCCGAGGAAAATGGAAGTCAGGACTCCGACCGCTCCTAACGCCGACACACCGAGAACGAGCGGTGGCGCGTGATTGCTCAGCAGATTAGCGGAGCCAAGAAACAGGGCTGCCACGAGGATGCCGACCACGAGGTGATTGATCGTTGTTTCCAGGCGGCGGTGCTCGTGATGGATCTCCAACGAGCCGTTTCGGAAGCGACGCAACAGGTCGGAGAGATCACTCGGAAGCGAGACGAGCAGGCGGTCCCAATCGCGGTAGGAGCGTCGCACTTTTCGCAGGAATCGTTGCGGCATGAATCGATTCAAGCTGGATCGCTCGTAGTAACTTTGAATCACGCGAATCAGGCTGAATTGTGGGCTGAGTTGCCGCGCGCTGCCCTCCAAGATGACCAAGGTCCGGAAGAGCAGGGCGGCTTCCGTCGGAAGTGCGATGCGATAGCGACGGATCAGGCTGGTCATCTCGGTGAGTGCTCCACTCAGATCGAACTCGCTCAACGGTTGGTTGCCATACTGGCTCACGAACTCCGAAATGTCGGCCCGCAACGCATCGAAATCGAGATTCGCGGGCACCGAGCCAAGTCGCACGACGAGATTCGCCAGCTCGCGCGCGTCTTGATCGACAAAGCACAAGATCAGAGCCTCGAAGTCCTCGCGAATTGTCTCATCCAGCCGGCCGATCATGCCGCAATCGAGCACACCGACCACACCTCCCGGCAAGACCATGTAATTACCTGGATGCGGATCGGCATGATATAGGCCGTTGTGGAAGATCATCTTGACGTACATGTTCGCCGCACGCCGAGCGAACTCATTCAGGTCGCAGCCTGAGGCGGCCAAACGAGGGCGATCGGTACCAGGAATTCCGTCGAGCAACTCCATCGTCAGAACTCGGCGGCTGCAAAACTCGGGATAGACAGCCGGAAAATGGACGGTCTCGTCGTCGGCGAACCGGCTGGCAAACGCTTCGATGTTCCGGCGTTCGACCGTGAAATCCATCTCCTGCATCAGCGTTCGCCGAAAGTGACGAACCAGCGCCGTGGGCTTGTAAGCTCGAAACTCGGTCACATGTTTCTCGAGCAACTCGGCCAGCCCCGCCATGATCAATAAGTCACGCTGAATGCGGTCTTCGATTTCGTCGTGCTGGATCTTCACGGCGACCGGTTGCCCGGACTTGAGCCGCGCTTGATGCACTTGCCCGATCGAAGCGGAGGCGATCGGCGTGAATTCGAATTCCGCGAACAGCTCCTGCGGGGGCTGGCCTAACTCCGCCTCGATGATTCGGCACACGACCTCACTCGAATCTGGCGGCGTGTTCGCCTGAAGCTGACTCAACTCGGTCACCAGTGGCTCAGGCAACAGATCGGGACGAGTGCTGAGAATCTGTCCCAGCTTGATGAACGTCGTGCCGAGTTCGGTGAGAGCCAGACGAATCCGCGCCTCTTGACTCAGCGTATTGAGCCTGGTCCCATCAAAGCTCACCAGCCGTGACTGGAGCCATTCGTATTTCAGGCCGCCTAGCCAATCCGCCAAGCCGTACTTCGCCAGAACGGAAATGATCTCCTGAAGCCGGCGAGCACTTCGTTCGATCCTTGAAATCGATTCCAACAGCATGATGCGTTCTTGCGGAGCCTTTCGTTGCCGGTCCACTTACGGCCGAGGTTCGTTGAGCTTCTTCTCCAGCAGTTCCACGCGAGAGGTCAGAGCGTCCACATCCTCCGAACGAGCCACATGCATCGATTGCAGCAACTTGTCGAGCCGTTCGTCGATGAGGGCTTCCAATTCGTGGCGGGCTTGTTCGCTGACCTTCACGATCCCCGACTTGAGGATACCGAGTTGAATGAAGGCATGATCGACGCGGCGATCAATTTCTGACTCCAAATCACGGCGCGCCTCGCCCACCTTGTTGACCAACTCTTCTTGAAATTGCTGCGACTGCTCCTGGGAGAGCTGGGCTCGTGCGGAGATCTCTTTCCCCATTTCAAGGAGCTTGTCGCGAGTCAGGCTGGCGAACCCCATTCCCAGATAGAGCGATTCCTTGATCAAATCGAACATCATCAAGTCTCCTGCGGTAGTTCCAAGTCCTTTGATAAAGTAAGCGACGTGTCGCTGACGAGAGGTTATCTGGAACACGCCGTCGTTGACCATCCACCCGATCGGTAAAACAAAAAAGCCGCAATTACGGCTCCAGCCTCGTCCAGTGCAGCCAACGTGTTGGCTCGCGATGTGACGGTGCAGTCTGATGTTGCGACGGTCACAAGAGCGATCAGATTCGCACAGTTTGATTCGAGGTCGCACGGCGGAGGTGCGCGATGGGCTGAATCGAGCCGATGACATCGTCTCGCAGCGTTCAATCCTGGATGAATGGAGTTTGAATTCCGTTGCGTTTCAGAGCAATTCATGACGTGTGATTGGGTGAGCGGCAAGAATTGATTTACCCAAAGTAGCCGTGGCACTCCGTGACACGACGGCTCCCGCCACGGAGTGTCGGGGCTACTCTCTCCTGCCGCTCGCCTTGTCGCGAGCCGACTCTCGTGGTGGCCACGGAAAGAACGAGCTTGTTCGCGCTTGATAGACCGCATAATCGGGGCGGCGGTTGGAGATTGTTTTTTCCAACAATGTCACCCCTGAAACCTTCAGTAGCAAGAACGACATCAGCAGCGGACTGAAGATCGTCCATGAGGCATCGCCCGAAAAGGCGATCAAGTACAGGCCCCACCAGACGCAAAAATCTCCGAAGTAGTTCGGATGCCGAGTCAGTCGCCAAAGGCCACGATCCATGACCCGGCCGGCGTTTTGAGGATCGGCTTGAAAACGGGCCATCTGAAAATCGCCGACCGTCTCAAAGAACAGGCCGATGCTCCACACGCCCGCGCCGGCCAGATCAATCCAGCCGAGCGGAATCACCGACGCCTTGATCATCGCGGCTTGAATTGGCAGCGACACAAGCCACAAGATTGTTCCCTGCAACAGGAAGATGGTCAACAGGCTGATCCACCAAAATCGCGGCCCGTGATGTTCGCGCATCGCCCGATATCGTCGGTCTTCGCCGTGTCCCCAATTTCGCCACAACAGATATAGCGACAGCCGCAAGCCCCAGATCGTCGTCAGCGTGGCGAGAAGCCACGACCGCTCAACCGCTTGTGCCGGCGGAGTGGATGTCAGCGTGAACCAGGTCACGAGGACGAATCCGGTGCCCCAAAACGGATCGACAATGCTGGCGTCGCGGCGCGCGAGGCTCAGAAACCACAAGCAAGTCATTGTGGTCATGACGACCATCAGCGAATTCAACAACATCGCGGTCAACGGCGTCATTGTTTACATCTCATTCGGCTGCAACAGCGAATGCGACACGAACCATTCGGTACCGTCGGCGTAGCCGAATAACTCGGCAACGGCGAGAAAGAACAAACGCCAGCGGTGAAACCAGCGTCGAGCCGCATCGGGACCGTAGGTCGCTTTGAGAATTGGCAGTACCTCGCGGCGATGAGCATCCAAGTTCGCCAGCCACGCTTCGGACGTGCGTTGATAATGCGTGCCGTCCCAGCGCCATTGCCGAACGACCGTCAGGTGCCGGTCGAACTGCCGCAGCATGTTTTCGCTGGGCATCAAGCCGCCGGTGAAGAAGTAGCGGCCCATCCAGTTCGCGTCGCCATCAGTTTCAAACGGATAGGCAAATCGTCGATGGCAGAAATGATGTACGAACAAACTGCCGTCCGGCCGCAGCCACGCCCCGATCCGTTCCAGCAGCCGCTCGTAATTCCTTAGGTGTTCGAACATTTCCACGGAGACGACGCGGTCAAAGCGCTGCGGCGTGGCCGCGAACTGATTCATGTCGGCTGTGATGACGTGTAAGTTCGTCAGTCCGCGTGAGGCCGCTTCCGTTTCGATGAATCGCCGTTGCGGAACCGAATTCGAGACCGCTGTGATCCGGATGTTGCGAAACCGTTCGGCGATCCACAGCGACAGCGAACCCCAGCCGCAGCCGAGTTCCAAAACGTCCTGACCATCGACAAGGTTAGCTCGTTCGCAAGTGATATCGAGCGATGCCACTTCGGCTTCGGCCAATGAAGTGTCGGCTGCCGGCCAAAAGCACGAGCTGTATTTGCGGTGCGGGCCGAGCACCGCCGCGAAAAAATCCGGCGGCAATTCGTAATGCTGTTCGTTGGCTTTCTCCGGAACGGGCGCGATTGGCCCCGCGCGCATCGACTCGACGAATCCCTGGAGTGCCCGCGAATTGGCGATTTCATTGCCGCGATCGCAGTCGCGCAGACGTTGCTCACACAGCCGCCGAATCGCCGTCCGCGTCAGCACATCCGGGATCAAACCTCGTTCCACGGCATCAAGGCTCAAGGACAACAGGCTCATCCCGACCTCCACTCTGCCGCACGCGAGCCGATTGCGATGGGGTCGCGTTGACAGAGAGGCTTGTCGAATTGGATTTGCACGACGCCGGTGTAGCGCTCGTCGAACGCTGCCTCGCAGTAGCTCAAGTAGTAATCCCACAGCCGAATGAAGCGGTCGGGATAGCCCAGCTCGCGGACCTCGTTCAGCCGCGAATGAAATCGCTGACGCCACTCGCGCGACGTTTGAGCGTAATGCGTGCCGAAGTCCTCGGCGTGAACGAACCGCAAGTCCGTCGCTCGAGCAATTGAGTCCAACATCGCGCTCATCGACGGCAGGCAACCGCCGGGGAAGACGTATCGCTGGATGAAATCCACCGACCGCAAATACTGAGCGTACCGCCGATCTGGCATCACGATCCCTTGCAGCACGAACGTGCCGTCCGGTTTGAGCAGTTCGCTGCATTTGCGGAAGTAAGTGTCGAAGTAGCGATGCCCGACCGCTTCGATCATCTCGACGGAAACCAACTTGTCGAACTGGCCCGTCAAGTCGCGATAGTCCTGCAACAGCAACGTTACGCGATCCAACAACCCGGCCTCGGCGATCCGCTGGCGAACCACATCAAACTGCTGCTGCGAGATCGTCGTTGTCGTGACGCGGCAGCCGAATTGCGTGGCCGCGTGAATCGCCAGCCCGCCCCAGCCGGTGCCGATCTCCAGCAGATGATCGCTCGGACGTAGATCGAGCTTGCGACAGATGCGATCCATCTTTTCCAACGAAGCGTCGCGCAGCGTGCTGGTCGGCGTCAAAAAGATGCCACTCGAATACGCCAGCGTGTCGTCGAGCATCAGCCGAAAGAAGTCGTTGCCAAGGTCGTAATGGGCTTGAATGTTTCGCCGGCTACCCGATTTGCTGTTCGCGTGCCAGCGGTGATACAGCCGATTGACCAACGTGGCGATTCGCGACAGGCCGCGATCGAGTTGATCGGTCGCTTCGATGTTCCGCACAAAGATTCGAAAGAACGACGTCAGGTCGTCGCAGTCCCAATCACCACGCAGATACGACTCGGCCACCGACAAGCTTCCGCCAAGCACGGCATGTCGGAAAAACGCCGGGTTGTGAACGTGCAAACTCGTCTGCAAGTCGCCACCTCGACCGAGCGTCGTTGAGCCAGACGAATCGGCCAACCGGATGGTCCCGCCGTGTAAACCTTGCAACTTCTGAAGCAGCAGTCGCCGCGCGAGTCGACTCACATAGCCAATTTCAGTCGGCGCGGGAGCGGAGTCGAAATTGTTTGACGGCGTGTTCGATTGTTTGACGGCGAATGCAGTGCTCATGATGTTGGATTCTTCAAGGGTGAAAGAGGCGTATCAGACACGGTCGCCACCGGAACGGCTTGTCGTGGATGGGGCACAAACGGGACTCGCTTCAGCCACAGCCGCAGCGCTTGCCAGTAGATGCCCAGAAAAATCTGCATCGTCATCAAGGGATATCGCAACAACACGCGCGCAAGCTGCCAGCGCGTCATCGGCCGTCGTTGCAGCGACAGCGTCGCATCGAATCGCTTGGCGTCGTTCGAGTAGTTGTCGATGGTCACCGCCAGCCGTTCGCGCGGCTCGGTCACTCGCCAGCGATACGTCATGTTCATCGGCATGAACGGCGAAACGTGAAACTCTTTCGGATGCTCGAAACGATGCATCAGCCGGAACGCGCTAGCGTCCGGTTCGATTTCGGGACAACCGGACGCTAGCGCGTTCCGGCTGATTAGGTCGAGCACATAGCAGTGTTTCTCATTCCACGGCGTGTTACTGACTTCCGCGACAACGGTTTCGACCCGCTCGCCAGCCGCGTCGAAGCAGTAATAGAAACTGACCGGATTCATGCCGAAGCCGAAGTATCGGAAATTGGTCAGCAATCCGATCGGCCCCGCCGGACGATGCCCCGTCCGTTGCAGAACCAAATCGCGGACACAGTCGGCCAACGGGCGAGCCGGATCGCCCACATAGTCGGCTCGCCGGAACCGCGCCAGTGCCGGCCAGCGAGTTGACCAGAATCCGCGCCGTCCGAACAACGACTCGAGTTCAGCCAAGTCCACGAAGACGAGAAACAACCGATATCGAAACGAATGCTCGACTGGATCAAACCGGTGATGCTGTACGAGACCTTCGTAAAGACAGCTTCTCATGGCCGAGGCTCCTTGGGCATGAGAGCCTCGCAAACCCGCAGGGCGCTGACGACGCCATCTTCATGGAAGCCGTTGCCCCAATACGCGCCGCAGTAGGAAGTCCGGTTAACGTTGATCAGTTCACGATGCCGCGCCTGCGCGGCGGCTCGACGAACGGTGAAGATCGGATGGTGATACTCAAATCGCCGCAGCGATTTCGCCGGGTCAATTCGCTCGTCGCTGTTGAGCGTCAGGTTGAAGACGTGCTGCGACCGAAGGTGTTGCAGCAAGTTCATCTGGTAAGTCACCGTGGCCGGCTGCCTGGAGTTCCGCGACGACAAACCTGGGCTCGATGACTGACTGGTGAGGTGGTAATTCCAACTCGCCCAAGCTCGTCGCCGCGTCGGCAAGACGCTTGGATCGGTGTGCAGCACGGCGATGTTGCGCCCGTACGGAAACTCGGACAACAGGTCGCGCTCGGTCGATGTCGAATCAGCCAGCATCCGCAAGGCCTGGTCGCTGTGACAAGCGAGGACAACGTGATCGAACGATTCCGACGAGCCGTTTCGCGGGATAACGACCACGTCGTTGGCCGAGCGACGGACTCGCTCAACCGCCGTTTTGAGTCGAATGCGCTCCCGAAACCGCTCCGCCATCTTCGCGACATAATTCCGTGAACCGCCGTCAATGACTCGCCATGTCGGTCGGTTGCGAACGCTGAGCAAGCCATGATTGCGGTAGAACTCGACGATGAACCGGATCGGAAAGTTTTCAAACGTCCCGACCGGACACGACCAGATCGCGGCACCCATTGGCAGCAGGTAATGCTCGGCAAACTCGCGCGAGTAACGATGCCGCGCGAGAAACTCGCCAACCGTTGTTTCATCAGTGACCGGGCGACTCAAGAACAATTCGGGAGCGTCACGATTGAACCGCAGAATGTCTCGCAGCATCCGATAGAAGCTGGGCCTCAGTAAGTTCCGACGCTGAGCAAACAGCCCATTCAGCGACGAGCCGTTGTACTCTAAGTTCGCCGCGTCGCACCGCACGCTGAAGCTCATCGACGTCGGCCGAGATCGGACTCCGAGTTCGTTCAGCATTTCAATGAACTTCGGATACGTCCAATCGTTGAAGACAATAAACCCCGTGTCGATCACCTGTCGCTCTCCGTCCAGTTCGACCTCGACCGTGTTCGTGTGCCCGCCGAGATAATCATTGGCTTCGAACAGCGTGATGTCATGCGCGGGACTGAGCCGATACGCCGCCGTCAGCCCGGAAATCCCGGCTCCGATGATCGCGATCTTCATGACGGCTGCGTCCTCTACTCTTTCACGGCGGCCCAGCGAAAGACCGTCAGCCCTTTGAGGTCACGGACGAAGACCTCGTCGCCGCAGACGGCCAGATGCGCCCACGTTGGCGAATCGCTGACGTGCCGCTGGCCGAGCAACTCGAACTTCTCCGGATGAGCTTTGATGAGCAACAAGTCTCCTCGTTCGTCGAGAGCCAAAATCTTTGTGCCCTGCGCGACGAGGCTCCAGTACTTGCCGAACGGTTGGCTGATCCAACGGTCCTTGCCGGTCGCGAGGTCGATGCACGCGAAACGCTGGTTTCGCAGATGCGTGTAAACGTGGCCATCAATCACGACCGGCGTGGACATGTAGCCTTGCGTTTTGTTCTGCCAGCGTTCGGTCACGGACATTTTCTTGTCGGTGGCGGTGGCATCGCCGCTCTTGGTGAGACCGAACAGCCACGATTTGCCGCCGTAACTGCTGGTGAAGATCGCGTCGCCGAAGACGACTGGCGTGAGAATGTTCATGCCGCGAAACGCCTCGATCTTCTGTCTCCAGAGTTCGCTGCCGGTTGCCTCATCGACGCCGGCCAGCCGATCGCGAGTCTGCACCAAGAACTGCGTCTGCCCGGCGATCGTGGCTTTGAACGGTGACGAGAAGGCGCTGCCGTTCATGCCGCCGCTATCTTGAAGCGATCGCCAGGTCGTCTCGCCATTTTGCTTGTTGAGCTTCACGAACGACGCTCCCGCCTGAACGTAAACGTGCTCGCCATCGACCAGCGGCGACGACACGAATCCAAACGTTGGCAACGGCGACTTGAACCGCTCGACGAAATCAACCCGCCAGCGTTCCTTGCCGGTCGTTGCGTCGAGACAGACCAGCACATCACGCATCCCGGCGACGAATAGCGATTCGCCGTCAAAGGCGGGCGTCGCTCGAATCCACTCGCCGTTCTCCCACGCGAAAAACGGAACCGATGTCGCTCCCGGCCATTCGGCCGTCCACAGGACTTTGCCATCGGCCCGCGACAACGCCTGCACGACCTCGGTCTTCTTGCCGCGCGTCTCGGTGACGAAGACTCGATCCTCGCCGACGATCGGCCCGGAATAGCTCGGCCCTAATTCGACTCGCCATTTCCGAGCGAGCGTCGCCTCATCGACGCGATCCGGCCAAGCGGGCGTCGCAGCCGCTTGTCCGTCG
Organism: uncultured Planctomycetaceae bacterium; assembly: GCA_964430385.1. GTDB lineage: Bacteria > Planctomycetota > Planctomycetia > Planctomycetales > Planctomycetaceae > CAYSHJ01. The sequence goes on along the minus strand of CAYSHJ010001214.1, from coordinate 11,949 downwards.
CGCGTAGGACCGCGCCACTGCGGCCAGGTCGCGGTTGGATCGGCAGCGAGCAAATTCGTAGCCACGTTCGCCAGAACGTGGGCCAGACACATGACAACCCATGTTCTGGCGAACGTGGCTACGGTGAGATCGAATCGGGCGAATGTCATCGGCGCTCAAGCTTTCTTTCGGGGTTTGCGAGTCTTCTTCGGAGCGGTCTCGGCTTGTCGACGCAATGTTTTGGCGAACTCTTCGAGATGCCGCATCGTGTCGCAGAAGGCGGAATAGCGGAGCCGTGTCCGAATCTCGGTCGTCAATGCTCGCCCACCGACAACCATCGCGGTGTTGGTCTTGGACGCGGTTTCAAACAGGCGATTAAATCCGGCGATGAACGCCGCGTCGTCCGGAATGTACGAAACGCTCAGCCACAACATTCCCGGCTCGTGCTGCTGGATGGCCTTCGCCATCGAATCAAATGGGATCGACGAGCCGAGCAGTCGGGCATCCCAGCCGACCGAGCGAAGCACAATCTCGCACATCGTCACCGGCAATGAGTATTGATCCCCTTCGATGGTCGCACCCAGAGCGACCAGATCAGAGTTCGGCGGCGTCTGCTTCAACCGCAACTCGTGCAAGACTCGAAGGGCGATCTGACACGAACACCGCTCCTGATAGATTTCGGCGTCGTGACATTCCCACTTCTCACCGATGGTCCGAAACGCCACGGCGATGACTTCGTCGAAAATCTTGCTCACCGTCTGCCCAGCCAGGAACAGATCAAACACGATGGCCTGACAGGCTTGCTCGTTGTTCGCGAGCAGCGCCTGGGTTAATCGGTCGGCACACCCTTCAATCCGACGCGACTTTCGATCGTCCGTGGCCGGCATCGCCAGAATGAGTGGTGCGACAACGGAATGATTCTGCTCGCGCGCGAATCGCAACGCTTCTTGAACAGCAATCCGCCGGTGCCCGCCGGCCGTCTTCACGGTGGCCAACAAACCCTGATCGCACCAACGCTTGAGCGATGACTCGCTGGCTCCCAGCGCCACGGCAACTTGTTTGGGTGAGAGAAGCTGCTGCATAACTGTCGTTCGCGGTGTGAGTAACCCAGCGGGAAAAATCTAGGTGTTGGCTACATGCTACGGGTTTTGCATTTGCTGTGCGTCGTATTGCCGCAACGAAGGCGCGCGGGAAAGCTTGTCTAAAAACTCTTGGCGACGGGCTTGCACTTCGGTTCGCTGGATGCCGATTTCCTCCGGGGCCACGATCCCTAGTCGCACCTGCTGACCGCGGACTTCGAGCACCTTAACTCGAACATTGTCTGCGATCACGATTTCCTGGTCGGTTTTTCGGGTTAACACAAGCATCACACTACCTCCTTGAAAAAGAATCGATGCGGCTTGGTCGCCATGACATTGGAAACTTGCTGGGTGAAATTGCTGGGTGAAAACAGGTGATTCATGCAATCCGTTCTCTCTGCCTGACGGTTCGCCGACGAAAGTTGCTGCCGGCCACCGGTCACAAACAGTACCGCGAAGAGGTTACTCGATCAAGTTATAAATCAGTCAATACGTCCAAATGAAAAAAATCAAAGCAGCTTCATTATTCTCAGCCTAACGGCCAGTTGCTTCCTGGATTACTTCTGTCAATCTGAGGAATAATCCTGATTTATCAGTTGTCTTCTCAATAATAAAACGGTCAAATCGGTCATTCCATGCGGCTAGACAACCTCGCCGCACGGCGACCTGACGAAAAGTAATCTAAGGAGATGACGAATGCCCGCAATATTGGAACGACCGCTTGAAATCGAAGCCGAACAGGCGTGGAAGAACGGCTATCAGGTGTCGCCTCGGTTACGTAAGAGCCGCACGGCTGAAGCGGTGGACTTGGTGGCCATTGAACAAGCCGTTCGGACGATTCTCAGGGCGGTTGGTGAAGACCCGGATCGTGATGGCTTGTTAGAGACGCCTCGCCGAGTCGCGCGGATGTATGCAGAAATGTTTTCCGGGCTGACCCAAGATCCAGCTCGACACCTGAAAGTCACGTTTCCGGAAGACTACGACGAAATGGTGCTGGTTCGCGACATCCGCTTCACCAGCATGTGCGAGCATCATCTGCTGCCTTTCTCTGGAGTGGCTCATGTCGCGTACATCCCGAACGGCCGAGTCACCGGGCTGAGTAAGTTGGCTCGCGTCGTCGAAGAGGTCGCTCGCCGTCCGCAAGTACAAGAGCGGTTGACGCAGCAGGTCGCGGACCTGATCGAGACGGAATTGGAGAGCAAAGGAGTCGCCGTGATCATCAGTGCCGAGCACTCCTGCATGAGTATTCGCGGAGTACGCAAGCCAGGCAGTCAGACCATCACCAGCGCGGTGCGCGGCCTGTTCAAAACGAATCCGTCCAGCAGAGCAGAAGTGATGTCACTCATCCGATGATGAAAAGTGTTGCCCCTGGACTGCACGACCATCGATCGTCGCTCGAATTATCAAGACGACATCCGGCGAACGAACGCGTTTGGCGGATATTCCAAACCCCTCGGTGCGAATTGGCCAAGTCGCGATAATCACCGATACCGTCTGATCCACTTTGAAAGGTTTGTGATGAAACTAACACTGATTCTGGCACTAACCACTGCGATGATGATCGCGTCCGCCCGCATGCTTCGAGCCGATCCACCAGCGAGGGTCGGGGCGGACACGGTCGCGCTGATCAACAAGGCCTTGGCCGATGCTAAACCGCAAGCTGCAGACGATCGATTGGCCACGTTGCAAGCTGCCGCGAAGGACGTGATGGAGGCCCGCCCCAACAATTTGCTGATCTCGACAAAACTGCAAACGGTTCTTGATCAACCGGAAACCAACGTCAACAAACAGGTCAAATCGCTGCAAACCGCCTTGTCCGAATCGGCCGCGATTTTGAACTTCCGTATCAAGAATGAGTCCGACTTGCCGAAGGGGTTTCCCGAACCGTCCGCCCTCGGAGAGATTCAGTTAAAGCACTATCCGTCATACCGCCTCGCCCGCGCGCCATCCAAAAAAGACAACGCATTCTTTACGTTGTTCAATCACATAAAAACCAACAGAATCGAAATGACCGCGCCCGTCGAAATACGCTACGACGAATCCGATCAGAAGTACCAACAAATCGACATGGCGTTCCTCTATGGCGCACCGGATTGGGGCAAACTCGGGGACGCGGGCAAGGGCGTGATCGTGGAAGACATTCCCGCGATGTCCACGGTTGCGATCGGCCTCACGGGGGATTTCGATCCGAATGCTTCCACCTACATCGAGGCTTTGGAATCCTGGCTCGCTCAGAATGCTTCCGACTACGAACGCGACGGCAAGGTTCGCGTGATGGGTTACAACAGCCCGTTCGTCTGGAAGTCGCAACGGTTTTTTGAAATCGAAATTCCGGTCAGGAAGCGAGCACGAGCTGCGGAGATCGCCAAGCCGTGAAACTGCATCACCCAATTACTGCGACATGATACGTTCGACCGTCGTCGTGCAAGCCAGGCAGTCAGACGATGACCAGCACTAGCCGTGGTCGGTTGAAAATGAACCCGGTGGGTCGCATTGAGGTGATGTCGCTCATGCGAGGTTGAGAAGTTCTTGTGAATCGTTGGCTGGCGGGTTCGACCGGGCGTGAGAGAAGGAAACGCCCAACCCCGACGCATGGCCCCGCCAGCCTTTTCTTTTTCGTAGATCCAACACAGCAAAGAACATCATGATCATCCAAAAAGACTACAAGTTTTATGCGGCTCATCGCAACGAAGAGTTAGATGACAAGTGCCGTAATCTGCACGGGCATCGCTACGGCGTCCGTTGCTTCTTCGAGGTCGAGCGAGCGGGAGCGATCAGCACGCTGTTTGGTGAGTTCGATCAGAAGATCGAGCCGTTTCTGAAAGCGGAATACGACCACACGATGCTGATTCACGTGGCCGATCCGCTCTATGAAACACTCTCCGGGCACACGGAACGAACCGGCGAATCGCTGCGGATGAAATTATTCGATGCTCCGACCAGCGTGGAGAACCTGGCTTACCAGCTCTTCACCGAGATCACGGAACTGGGCTTTCGGCTCAACCGCCTGGAGGTTCTCGAGACCGACACCTCGGTGGTGATCTACACCCGCGAAGACTGGGTGGAAGACAGCCGGCATCCACGCCGTCGCCATACTAACTCAGTTTGTCCCGGCAACCTCAGTGTCAGTTCGATTCGAGAGGCGGAGATCCCGGCTCTCGCCATTGCTTCACCCCATTGATTTACGGGCCCCATTGCTTCACCCCATTGATTTACGGGCCATTTACGAAAAAGGGATCCCATGTCGCGCCAATCGAAGTCCAAGGCGTTGTATGTCCTCGCTGCTGGTGTGTCGTTTCTGCTGTCGGTTTACCTCTGGTTTACCGGCAACAAGGAACAAGGATTGTACGTTGGCCTGTGGGTGCCGTCGATTTTTTCGTTCGGCACGCTCATGTTGAAAGGAACGCCTCATGAGTGAAATGACGCTCTTCATCGTGGGACTCTTCGTGTCCGGCGTTGCGATCGCAGCCACCTTCATTTCCGCCATCGCCTCGGACCATCCTGAGAATCGAAACTGAGAACTCCTTCAATCGCTCGGCGCGGAAAACCATTCCACCAAACACCAACAGGAGATCCGATCGTGCATGCGACAAAAAATGATCTGTCAGAAATGAAACGTATTCCCCTGGCAGTGCTTCTCAATCAAGCCCTGGCGGAACTGATCGACTTGCAGCTTCAAGCGAAGCAGGCACATTGGAATGTGAAGGGCCCGAATTTCATCGCTCTGCACGAGTTGTTCGACACCATTGCCGCGGATGCGGCTGGCTTTGCAGACACCGTGGCCGAGCGAATCGCGGCTCTCGGCGGCCAGGCCGAAGGCACCATCAATGTGGTGGGCCGACGTACCACACTGCCGGCCTACCCGGTGGAGATTGTCACCGGACGGGATCACGTTGACGCGTTGTCTACGTCGATGGCGGGCGTCGGCAAAACGATCCGTGGCTCAATCGACCAAGCCGTCGAACTTGATGACGCCGACACAGCCGACCTGTTCACCGAGGTCTCGCGCGAACTGGATAAGAAACTGTGGTTCGTCGAGTCGCACCTGCACGGGAATGAGTGAGTCAACACCGCTGCTCCCCAAACGAGATGCGAGCGCAAGGCTTTCGGAAAGCTGAACCGCATGAATCGTCAACAAAGTCACGATTTCAATCACAAGGATTAACCCATGATCGCCGCCGTCAATCAGCATCTTGGCCAACCGTTGGCTCCCGCGACACCGCGATCTATGACCATCGCGGTTAGCGGAGCTTCCGGGCTTGTTGGCGCCGCGCTGTCCAAGGCGATCGTTGAACGGTCTTGGAAATTGCGGCGCCTGGTTCGCGGCAATTCGAGCGGTGGGCAGGGCGAGAACATTCCTTGGAATCCGGAGTCGGGTCTGGTCAATTTCACGGGACTCAGCGGTGTTGATGCGGTCGTCCATTTGGCGGGCGAGAACATTGCGGCCGGTCGTTGGACGCCTGCAAAAAAACTTCGCATTCGCGATAGCCGAGTGAATGCCACGCAGCGACTGTGCAAGTCGCTCGCCGCGATGTCGAATCCGCCGCGTGTGTTGGTCTGTGCGTCGGCCATTGGCTACTACGGCGAGCGAGGCGATCAACCGCTGACCGAATCGGAGCCACCAGGCCGCGGTTTTCTCGCCGAGGTCTGCACACAATGGGAGCGAGCAACGCAACCCGCCGTCGATGCGGGCATCCGAGTCGTCCACATGCGAATCGGCGTGGTGTTGTCGCCCGCTGGCGGTGCGTTGAAGCAAATGCTGCTGCCGTTTCGATTGGGCCTGGGCGGGAAAATCGGGAGCGGTCGCCAGTATTGGAGTTGGATTTCGCTCCCCGATTTGGTGCGGTCGCTGCTGTTTGCCGTGGAAATTGAAGAGTTGGCGGGTCCGGTGAATGCTGTGGCTTCAAATGCGGTCTCGAATGCGGAATTCACTCGCATTTTAGGGCGAGTCTTGCGACGACCGACATTGTTTCCGCTGCCGGGATTTGTGGCGCGGCTTGTGCTCGGCGAAATGGCCGATGACCTGTTGCTCGCCAGCATTCGAGTCGTCCCCGAACAACTTCAGCAGAATGATTTCGAGTTTGAGCACCCGGACTTGGAAACCGCACTCCGCGCCGTCTTGAACCGCAAACCATCATCGCCGAAATGAGCTTTTCCATGAGCACCTACCGACTGATCCGCGAGCAAGTCATCGCTCGTCCGTTGGACGAAGTCTTCGTGTTCTTCGCTGATGTGCGGAACTTGGAAACACTGACGCCGCCGTGGTTGCAGTTTGAAATCCTGACTCCCGGCGAAATCGAAATGCGAGTCGGCTCGATCATTCAGTACGCGCTGCGAGTTCACGGCCTCCCGGTCCATTGGACGACCGCAATCACCGTCTGGAATCCGCCGTTTGAATTCGTGGATGTCCAACTGCGCGGCCCGTATGTGCTGTGGCATCACCGTCACACTTTTGAGTCGGCCGGACACTCAACGCGAATGATCGACGAAGTGAACTACCGGCTGCCGCTGGGCTGGATTGGCCGAGCGATGCACTCGTTGATGGTCCGGCGCGACTTGGAAACGATCTTTGACTTTCGCGAACAGACGGTGAAACGCCTCTTGGAATTGGCTCCGAGCACGATCGCTTTTCACTCGTCCACACAACCGGATGGACTCATTAGCCACTTCATGCAGTGATGCCCTCCGCCACGCGGCCCTTCACGTCTGTCAGACGCATGTCGCGGCCGGCGTAGGGGAACGTGAGCTGCTCGTGGCAGACTTCGACGAAGCGGACTCCGGCTTCGAGCAGTCGGCGAGCCATCAGGCATTGGCGGCCGAAGTCGTTGGTGCTGGGCGTGCCGATGCCGTACAGCGTTTGCGTGGCGGATGATTCCTGCGCGAGATCAATCACTGGCGGCAGTTCGCCCTGCATGCGGAACGCTAACTCGTGAGCTTCCATCAGGCTGACCGCTTCGATCTGCTCGTCAACCAGGTCCATCTCAAACTGGAGCTTGTTGCGTTCGATGTGCGACTTCGGCCCGATCGCGAGAAATCCCGTCGCGACAAGTTGCTCGGCCCGCTGCGGTCCAGCTCAGCGGCGGGGTCGGGAGACCCACGCCGAGCGCGGGGAGGCGGCGTGACAACATCAGACTCTGCAGACGCTGTTGTCGGCCGATCACTGGGACAACCGGGGCTAGCGCCCTGCGGCTGATGCTTTCAGGGAATCGCTACTTGAAGTCCATGCGATCCTGCGCCTCACGCACATAGATGCAGACGGTTTCCAAATCTTCTTCGTTGTTCACGCATTCCCAATCGCCGCCCACGGACCATACGGGACGATCACGAAACACCTTCCATTGATCCCGAAGTCCGCGCGTGCCATTGGCTTTCAATTGGTCGCGGACAGTGGCACCGGAATATCCCACGGCGGTGACAACGGCATGCACATGATTCGTGCGAGCATTGACGGCCCATAACCGCCAGCCTCGATGATCGCAGTGCCGTTGGCAGTCGGTTTCGACGGCCAGTCTTTGTTCGGGATTCAGGAGGACGATGGCATGCTGCAAGCGTGTGCGATGCCACTGCTCAAGTCGTGGCTGCGGCGGCTGGTGGCCGTGGCCGCGGAGTCGCCAGTCGCGTTCGTCTCCTTGCAAATGAGTGCCATACACGGTCCATGTGATGAAGAAGGCCAGCGGTTCATCAGAGTTCATAATGCAGGTCTCGAATTGTCGAATTCGATCAATCTGCCGCTGGATCAATCAGCCGCAGGGCGCTAGCCCCGGTTCTGTCTTTTCAGAGTCATCACCATTCGATCTCATTCAAGTGAATTTGATGCGTCATCCGGCATGACGAACGCAAATTCAGTTGAGGCAATTTTTCCAATCTCAGCGACCTTTCGGCACCATTTCTGAAGTTGGGCCGCACTGGCATATGTATTGACGAAGACTTCGCCGATCCGAACTTCCGATCCATGAAACCCAGCAGAATTCATAGCAATCACAGCCGGGAGGGTCTGTTCGTTAGCGATTCGCTGTAATAAACCCGGGCTGTTCGCATCAAACAGCGTCAGTAGTTTGGTAAATGCGTCCTTCCAATTGAGCACGGGTTGCTCGGTGTCACGAAATCTAATTCTGACTGGTGGCACGCTCGCAAGTTTCCCTTTCCTTGGCGCGATGTGATCCGGCATGACGAACTCGAAATCAATTGAGCCAATCCTTCCGATCTCTGCGACCTTTCCGCACCAATCCTGAAGTTGGGCCGCGCTGGCGTGCGTGTTGACGTAGACGTCCCCGATTTGCGATTTCGACCGACGGAACCGACCTTCATCTATCGCGATCACGGCATTCAAAGTCTGTTCCGTGGCGATGCGCATCAATAGACCCGGACTACTCGCGTCGAATTGCTTGAGCAATTTGATGAACGCATCTTTCCAATTCGTAACTGGCTGCTGATCGTCACGAAACCGAATTCTCACGGGTGGAGTAATCGCTCGCTTCTCGTGTTCGATAGAAATGGACTCTCGACCAACGTCGGTCCAAATCGTGATTGCGCGCTGCGCGAGCGCACGGCCACGTTCGCGGATTGCGTCCGGCGACCAACGCACGACTTCGGCGAAGTGGCGATTCAAAACGAAGTGGCTGTTGGCGAAATCTTTTTGTTTGACCTCGTAAGGCTTGTTCGACAACTCGGCGTTGTATTTTGTCAGCGTAAGATTCCCGAGAGTGTGCAGCAGGTGTGACGAATGCTCCTCTGCTCCGTCTCCGAGTTCCTGTTCCCACTCTGGGGTCAGCGTCTGTGGCAGCACATGCTCGATTTGCGCCCCAGAAAGTTCCGCTGGCTCTTTGTGATTGAACGAAAGTTCAAGCCTTTCGAGGATCAACCGAAGCCGCGCATTTTTCTCGGCGGTTGAATAGAGCGGTTCCGTCGCAAGCTTCGCAGCAAATGCTTCATCGTTAGGACAGCGCGTTCCACCGAGTTGTTTCCGAAGTCCATCAACGAACGCCAAACCAGCACCGCCAGCCGCATCGAACACCGGAGGCAGCATTCGCCGCAATTGGTTGGTCGGCATGCTGCAAATCGATCGACGAATCACGAAGGATTCAAGCAAGTCCAGCGTTTCAACTACCTGCTCGTGACTGAGTGAGCCTGCGCCGTATGCGTCGAAAACGCGCAGCAAGAACGGGTATGCCACCGTGACCTTCAATCGACGCACGCGATCAAGCCGCTCGGACAGTGCATTGTCGGACTCTCGTTTCGAGTCGATAAATCTCGCGTAGAACATTCCGTGGCGGTGCAGATCGAGCAAAAATGCTTCGGCTTGTGGGGGCGTTGAATTCGCGAGTCGCTCTTTGAGTTCGAAGTAGACGTCCGCCTCTTTGAGAATTTGCCCTTCCTTCATGAGGTAGTGCCGCACGAATTCTGTCAGGTCGTTGCCGAGCGCTTGCTGGATCGGCAGCCAGTACGTCTTGAAAAGGCGATCCTGATCGCCGACGTGCACCCGCATCAAAAGAAAGTTTCGGATCAGGTCAGCGGGAGTGAGTTTCTCGCCCTTGGCATTGAGGCTTTCAAAGATGAGATGCGGATTGTCATGGTCGTCGCAGGTAATGCCGACCAATGACAGTCGATCAACGACCGCCAAGTGGATGGGTTCGAGTTGATCGACCGTCAGTCGCTCCAGACGAGACAGGAAGAATTGATAGCACGTTCGCAGTCGACTTTCCGGAATCTCGGATTTCCAAATAATCGCTCGAAACGCAGCGCGATCATCTTGCGTCGGGAGTACTTTCAGTCGTTCGTCGTCTTCCTCGTATGGGTTATTCAAGTATTGGCCGTCGATCCGATCGCGCAGCTTTGCATCGCCCAAGAGAGCCGCCGAATCCCGAATGGCTGCGAGAAAAACTTGAATCGTCGTGATTCGCTGTTGTCCGTCGATCAAGAGCCATTTGCCGACTCCCTGCGGCACCGACTTCGCCGGAGTGGTCACAATCGAGCCGAAGAAATGTGGCCGACCGTCGTCGTGCCGTGACTGTTCCACGATGTCGGTCCACAGCGTTTTCCACTGCTTTTCGGACCAACTGTAGGGGCGCTGAAAAAGCGGAACGACGTACTGCTTTGTGCCCTCAATCAACTGCCGGAGCTTTGTCTCAGATGCTTGCATGGAATCGCCTTACCTGACCGAGCGGAGCAATGATTTCAACAACGGCAATATCTTCGCCGGTGCCAACGGGAAAACAACCGGGGCGAATGAATTCGACCGCCTCCCCAACGCAAGTCGCAGTTGGTCGAGTTCGTCGGCCAGTCGTCGGTCATGTGCTCGCAGGGCCTTGAGCACTTGCCAGACTGGCTCGAAGGCCGATTGCGAGAGGACGTGGTCGGCGTCTTCGGACTCGTCGATGAAGACCGGAATCACGATCGTGCCGAGCTGCTTGCCGGCGGCTTTGCGGATCACTCGGCCGACCGCCTGGATGATATTCACCATCGACCGCTTGGGGCATGCCGTCAAGCATCGGGACATCGCACCCTTCGCCCATTTGTCGAATCAGCCGTTGGGCGCTAGCCCCGGTTCATGCTCCCGGCAACCGGGGCTAGCGCCCGGCGGCTGATGTTGGCGTTCCAACACAAAAGCAATTGCTGACGGCGATTCTCACGTCGCGACATGCGAGACGTGGTTGCTCTGCGGGCCGTCGTTGCTCTGCGGGCCGTCGCCTTGGGAGTTGTGGCCGACGAGCCAGAACTCGTAGGTGACGCCGCTGGTCAGCGGGCCGAGGTCGGTGAGCGAGACGCTGGTGGTGGCCGAGGTGCCGGCCAGTTCGGCGGTCCCTCCGGCGGGGCGGCGGAAGGCTCGCAGGGTCGTCGCATGATCGGGCAGGGCCGACACGGTCAAGCTCAGCGCGGCGGCGGCTCCGGGGTCGCGACGGGGTTGGTGGTGATCAGCGTCAGCAACGCCGCCCTGATCCGATACAGCGTCTGCCGAATCGACCCCGCCGGCCGCCCGATCGTCTCGGCAATCCTTTCGATGGACTGATCGCTCGCGTACCGCAAATCGAGAAGCTGACGTTGAGCCGGCGGAAGCTGTTTCAAGCAGTGATCCAGCGCCATGTGTCGAGTTGCTCCAACTTCTGCTCCGCAGACTCGTCTTTCCCAAGCGAGAGCCAGATTGACGTGGATTCGCCGATTCCGACACGAAAATCGGAATCTGGAAAGATTCTGAGTTAAACCTTCGAAATCTTTCCGGTCTAGCTAGTATGAACGATTTGAACGAGTTGCTGAGTGATCAATCGAGGGTCGATTGGCAGCGGCAAGTCAAAAACCCCCAGCACGGAGAGAGTGTCATGTGGAATCGAAGGTTTTTCCTGAGTGTCGCGGCGATGTCCGCAATTGGTGTGGCCCAAGGATCGGTCTCGACCGCGAATGCAGCCGAGAAGGACATCGTGACGACAGCGGTCGAGGCCGGTTCGTTTAAGACGTTGGCGGCGGCTTTGAAAGCCGGTGGATTGGTCGAAACCTTGCAAGGCAAAGGGCCGTTTACGGTCTTTGCTCCGACGGACGAAGCGTTTGCCAAGCTGCCAACGGGAACGGTCGAGACGTTGCTGAAGCCGGAGAATAAAAGACAACTCGTGTCGGTGCTGACGTATCACGTCGTGGCTGGCAAAGTGGCGGCGGCTCAGGTGGTGAAGTTGAATGCGGCAGCGACCGTGAATGGTCAACGAGTCAACATCAAGGTCGAAGAGGGAAATGTTCGCGTCGATCAAGCGACTGTGGTGACGGCCGACATTCATTGCTCGAACGGGATCATTCACGTCATCGACCAAGTGCTGCTGCCATCTGGTGACAACATTCCGGCGACGGCTGACAAGGCGGGGACGTTCAAGACGTTGCTCGCGGCGGCGAAGGCGGCCGGGTTGGTCGA
>CAYSHJ010001213.1:0-8995 GCA_964430385.1 uncultured Planctomycetaceae bacterium | reverse complement strand
GTGCGGTCTTCCTCGTGGCCGATCCAAATCGCGAAGTTGTGCGAAATCCAACTGCCCGCGAACAGCGTCTGAATGCGATCCGTCGCCGGGTACTCGCGCAGATGATCGCTGATACGGACCGGGCGGATCGCGCCGCGCCGCGCCGCCTCATGATACAACGTGCGGAGAAAGCTCACGCCGCCGTCGAGGTAATACTCCCAGCAGTTCTCCCCATCAAGGATGATTGGAACAAGCCCAGGCTTGCCGCCGTTGGCCGCTTCCGTCGCGCGGCCAATGGATTCGACCTTGGCCAGCAAGTCCACCGCGGCCATGATCGCGTCGGCTCGCTGGTACTGAAAGCCGATCAAGTCCGACAACCCATGATCACGAAAGACGATCTGCAATTGTTTGTCGCCGTCGGTCACAAGCCATGGCCGGAAGAGCAGTTCTGGATTTCGGAGATGGCCACCGTGCCGCGACACACGGTGGCCGGTTGACTCCATCAAGATTTCTTCGTCGGTCGCGATCCATTCGATGCCGACATTCGCGATCGCCCCGATCACTTCTTGAGCCACCGAGCCTTCCGACGGCCACATGCCGATCGGCTTCGCGCCGAACAGCTTTTCGTGAAACGCCACCGCACGCCGCAAATGCTCGACGGCGTCCGCCCGATAACTGTCGAGATGCTTCGGCGGCGTCCAGTTCGGAAGACCTTGCTTGGCCAGCCGCTTGTCCCACAACAGCGGCAAGATCGGGTGATAAAACGGTGTCGTCGTCAGCTCGATTTGGCCACCTTCGGCCAGTTGCCGGTGCAGCGGAATAATTTTTCGCAGCACGTCCAATTGCTTCGCGAGCAGCCACGACTTGTCGGACTCGGAGTAACTATGCCCTTTCGCTCGATAGTCTTGCAGGTCCACGTCGACCTCGAACAGGATCGGATGCATCCACGCCAGGTTGCTCCAGACTTGCAGGTCGCGCAAATCGCGTGCCGTGAACCGCGACAACGCCGCCTCCGCCGAATCGCTCCCCATACGGCGCTTCAAGTACAGCTCGTGGTAGCGCGGCGAGGGACGGATCATGCTGTCCACGTTCGCCATGAAGAAGTGGTCCAGCAGATACACGGCTTCCGCTCGCGGCAATCCATCCGACGGCAGACGCGACACATCCAAATGCCGATCGCTCGCCCCGCGATCCGTATAGCCTTGCAACTGCACCAGTAAACTGGGGACGAGGTTGACCGTGCAGCGAAACTCCGGCACTTCCTGAATGTGCCGAGCCATGCCCCAATAGTCTTTGGTGCCATGCAGCCGCACCCATGGGAACTGGTTCTCGCCCGTGAGATCGTCCGGGTAATACGGCTGATGCTGATGCCAAAAGAACGCCAACGAAACCGGGGACATTCGAGCTCCGTCTCTGAACTGTCTGGTCCCCTGATGATCGGGTTCCCTCTCCCCGCCGGGGAGAGGGCGAGGGGTCGTTGAAGTCTGCCAAGCTACGTCACGTGCAGATTCTGAAGGATCACCGCTCCAATGTCATCCGTACGTCCTGCGATTGGTGGCTGAGTTTCCGAAAAAATCTTTGCGTGCGTACTTGTGTCATCACCGGGATCGCCGGCGCGCGAGCGCCCGCTCGTACAAGGTAACATACTCGCGAGCACTCCGGCTCCACGACCAATCGCGAGACATACCGGCTCGCTGCATCCGACGCCAGACAGGTTTATCCGAAAACAGCGTCAACGCCCAATCGAGCTGCGACCAAAACTGGCCGGCCACGTGATCGCGGAAGCTGAACCCGGTCGTCGAGCCGTTGACCAAACTTTCGGGTGTCGCGCCGACAACCGAATCCGCCAGCCCACCTGTCGCACGGACAATCGGCGGAGTACCGTAAGCCATCGAGTACATCTGATTGAGTCCACACGGCTCGAACTTGCTCGGCATGAGGAACACGTCCGAGCCCGCTTCGAACTGATGAGCCAGCACCTCGTCATAGTCAATCACGGTCGCGACCTTGTTGGTGTTCGTCTCGGCCAAGCGACAGCAGAGGTCTTCGTAGCATGACTCCCCGTTGCCCAGGAAGGCGATCTGGACATCGCGTTCCAACAGCCAACCCGCGCACGCTTCGACCAAATCAAAACCCTTCTGCCACGTCATCCGCGAGACCATACCGAATAACGGCACCTCGGCTCGCTGAGGCAATCTCAGTCGTTGCTGCAACGCGCGCTTGCACTCCGCCTTGCCCGAATCCAACGACCCGATGTCGTATCGCGCCGGCAGATGCTTGTCGGTCGAGGGACTCCACTCTTCGGGATCGATCCCATTTAAAATACCCGTCAGGTCAGCGGTTCGATCACGCAGCACGCCGTCCAGTCCGTGGCCGAACTCCGACGTCTGAATCTCTCTCGCGTACGTCGGACTGACGGTGCTGATCAAATCTGCGAAGACGATTCCCGTCTTTAACAGGTTCAGCCGACCCCAACCTTCCATTTGTTTCCAGTTGTAAAACTCCCAACCCAATCCGGTGAGCGGCACCGCGTCGGCCGGGTACGCTCCCTGAAACGCCATGTTGTGCAAGGTGAAAATCGCGGCCGTCCGTTGCAGGTCCGGCACCCACTTCCGGAACTGCCCTTCGAGCAGTGCTGGCACGAGCGCCGTCTGCCAATCATGGACATGCAGGATATCCGGCTTCAGTTCCAATCGAGCCACCGCTTCGAGCGCCGCTCGGCTGAACGCGATGAACCGTTCCGCGTTGTCCGAAAAATCCTCTTTCGTCGTCGGGTCTTGATACAGCCCGTCCCGATCGAAGTACCCGGGCTGATCGATCAACACGACGTTGGCCTTCGACCCCGGCAGCGTCGTCCGCAGTAACTTGATCAGCACGCGCCGATCGCCGACCGGAATCTCGAACTCCACGCCCACGGCCTCAATCGTCGCTCCACACTTCGCGACATACCGCGAGTAATTCGGCAGTATCAACGTGACGTCGTGTCCCAACTCCGCGAGCGCCTTGCTGATCGCCCCGGCCACATCCGCCAAACCTCCCGTCTTCGCAAACGGAACCGCCTCGGAACTGACTTGAACCACTCGCATTGTGCAATCTCTCCGCAAAACCACTCTGGTAACAGCACCACCTTATCGGCTCCGCGCGCCAAGGACATCAGATCTGAGCCCACACGATCCGGCTTTGCTCACGACGAAATAACCCGATAGCCTGAATTGGTCGAACCCACCGCCCAACGTCTGACCGATTGTCTGCCGAGCGTCAGCCAAGTCTGCCCGGCGCGCGCGCTGAAGTGCGAAGACTTACAGAGCCAGCTCGCCGAATTCTGTTCCACGCTCAACGAATCGTTGGAAAACCCACCCGCAGGCTGGCGCGAGGATGATCCGAACGGCTTGCCGTTCTGAATGTCTTGGCCGGGATGAGCAACGCGATCAAAGTTCGGAGCTCGCGACACCGAGCTCGCGCAACTGCTGAGCCAGTCCCTCGGCCCGCTGGCATTCGGCGTCCGCCCGCGCGCATTCGGCGTCGGCCCGCGTACGTTCGGCGTCGGCCCGCGCACGTTCGGCGTCCGCCCGCACACGTTCGGCGTCTAATTGGTTTGCCAATTCGACTTCCGAGACGAACAAAGAACCATCGGGACGAAACAGTTGCAATTCGTTGTCGTGAAGTTCGAAGCGGCATTTCAGCCGGAGACTGACCCAGCCGTGCATCTGCGGTATTTGCTCAAAGCGGCCGTTAACTCGCTGGAAACCATCCAGTGCGCCGGTATCGGGATCGTAGATGTAGTATTCTTCGACACCATGCCGCTCGTAGAAGAGCGACTTCTGCACCATTTTTCCCGAACGATTGCTTGGCGACAGTATCTCAAAGACGACCTGCGGTGGAATGTTGTCCTCCAGCCACTGCATGTACGAGCCGCGATCCCCTTTGGGCCGACCGAAGACCACCATCGCATCGGGAGCCGTCCGCAGTTTGTTGTCCCCTTCGACTGGATACCACAACAAGTCGCCAGCCACGAATACGTTCGGATCGTCTTTGAAGACGATGTCCAGATTCCCCTTGATCTTCGTGATCCACGCGAATTGGAGGGTGTTGTCAGACATCGGCTCTCCATCCGAATCAGGATAGACCACGGTGCCTTTGGGACGAGGACAGGTCATTAAACTCATGGCAAACTCCTTGCGAGTTGACAGCCCATGATACCAACAAATCCTTCGAGTCACAGCGCGTCTTGGCCGCGTGCGGTCTAGGTTGTCTCACAGAGCAATCCTAACAACGGCCCGACCAATTGCTCGAACGCGCGGGCGCGGTGGCTGAGGTGATGCTTCACGGTCGAGGTCAATTCACCGAACGTTTGGTGGTATTCGGGAATTAAGAAGTATGGGTCGTAGCCGAAGCCATTCGCGCCGCGAGGTTCGTGAATGATGCGGCCTCGACAGGTTGCTTCGACGTTGAATCGGATCGCGCCAATCGGGTCGGAGATCGCCGCGTGGCAGACGTAACGAGCCGTCCGCTTTTCGTCCGGCACGTGGGCAAGTTCGGCGATAAGCTTCGTGTTATTCTTGTCGTCGGTCGCATCGTCGCCGCTGAAGCGAGCGGAGTACACACCCGGCGCGCCGCCCAACGCATCGACCATCAGGCCGCTGTCTTCGCCCAACACCCAGCGCTGCAGATGCCGCGCCGTTTGAGTGGCCTTCTTGGCGGCGTTCTCGGCGAACGTCTGGCCGTCTTCGACGACCTCCGGCACATCGGCGAAGTCACTGATGATTAGCACCTCGATGCCGTGCGGAGCCAACAGTTCTTCGATTTCACGCCGCTTCTTCGCGTTGCGACTGGCGATAACCAAACTGGGACGAGACATCGGCGAATGCTTTCTTCCGGCATCGAGCGCGTGAACGCAGCCCTCCCGCTCCCCGAGAGGGAGCTTCGTCGCGCGCTCGGCTTCATCTTGCGGAACGAGATGGCTAGTGCGTTTGCAATGTGTTGAAGTTAGCGAGGTGCGAGTCGTCGTCAAAGTTGGGAACAAACTTTGTATCCGAACATCACTGCGTCGTCGCGAGGCGAGGTGGCGAGTAATGGGAGGAGAACTGCCAGTGGTCGGATGAAGAACTCGATATGGCCGGTCGCAGCGGCGGGTTATTTTATTACAGTTGAATTGGGCCGAAGTGATGAGCGCCGATGCCTTCGCCGCGAAAGACACGATTCCATTCGCCACCGGACTGGCGCTTTCGAGGGAGGGCTGCGTCGATCCGCAGCACACCAGGGGGGGGCGTCAGGCGAAATTTGCTGAGAAAGGGTCCGGCGGTGAAGTTTTCGCAACCGATAGGTTGAGAAGTGGCGTTGGATTCGGCTTGGTGGTTCGGCGGTTTTTGCGCGTTCGGGCCGCAAGCTGGCAGCTTGGGGCTACGGCGGCGTAGCACAAGCTGCCAGCTTGTGATTCGGGCGCGAGAGAAACGACAGCGAGATCGGGGAGACAGGAACGGAATCGAAAGGGAAGGCGCGAGGGGTTTGTGGTTTGACGCCACCGACCTGGCGTCGATGGTTGAACGACTTTGGCGCGACTCGGAGTCGCTGGCAATTTTGAGTCGCGCAGAAGCCGTTGAACCCCAGGGGCAAGCTCAGCGGCGGGAGGAATGACGAGGGCGTTTGATCCGCAAGCAAGGCTGCTTGCGGCTACGGCGGAGGGGGCAACGTGGCGATGCGGCGAAACAACAGACGACGGAATCGAGCGGCTCAAACGCCTGAGCCATTGGAATCACGCGAGTTGCTCGATGCCACGGGCCTCTTCGTAACTCGACAAAGTGTTCGGATTCCGAGCGTCGCTCGCGCGGGTTCGTGATTCTCGAAAGGGAGTCAACAACGTCAGTACACAGGGACGGATTTCACCAGCGACCGGTGCGGAGCACCGCTCGGCCGCGACACGCTCGATGGCGGCAGCGGCGCAAATACTGAAAAGGGGCTCGCGACCGAGATCGACCTGGCGTTCACGTTGCTGCCCGATTGGCTGGACCGCTCGTAGTGTAGCCCGCTCACGCCGAAAGCGGATCGCGAGCGAAGATCGCGCACGTTCGCTGCCTGGACGTGAATGACGCTACACGACACTCCAGTCTTCGCGGTGATCCGGAACGACGGGCGTAGAGTGCCCATCCTCCTTTTGCGCGTGGCTTCGCGGTGTTGCGCGGCGTGATTGGGCAACGTCACGCACGATTTTCACCTCACACGCCCGGCGTGACTGACTCGTACGTCTGGCGAAGCAGGGTCTGGTTCACCGTCCAGACGTCGGCGAAGTATGCGGTCGCGCGATCCTGAAAATTCTTGACGAGGAAATTTCCCGGCTTGCCACTTTGGGAGTGCGGGGGCTTGACCCTGCTTTGGAAGGTTTTGGGAGGAGCCCTTTCCTCGTCGCCCGATCGAGAGAAAGTCGCTGCGCGACGATTCCAAAGCTCCGTCAAGCCGGAGCACTCCCAAAGCTCGGTCGCTCCGCTGTTTCGTGCCAACGTTGCAGGTTTTCCGCGAGCGTGGGGTCGGTGCGATCCGCCTCCCAAAGCCTGAGCAGAGTGGCGTGCAGGTCGCGAAGCTCGGCCAGGGTTGTCTCCCGTTGATGAGGCTCGATCAGCCCACGAGTTTCCAGAAAACGCAGCCAAGCCGGCATCAATTCGAACGTCGCAGCCACGTCGTAGTGCTGCGGATTCAGGAAGTGGAGCAATTGAGCAAAGTAGCAATCGAGCGTGTCACGATCCGGGCAGAGCAGGTGTTCGGGAACGCGGGGTTTGGATTTGGGTTTTCGCTGCGGATTCATCATCGCGTCAAACATGCTCTGCCGCGGTTCCAAGTCGCCAGCCTGGCGTTCCAGGATGTAGCGGCTGATGTTGTCGCGAGCCAGTGCTGCCTTCGTGTAGGGCACCCCTTCCTGATGGCGTGCATAGTCGACGAATTCGTCAACCAGATAGGCCAGGGTTTCTCGGCCACTGGCTGTCGCAGGCTGCTTGTCGTCGTTTTCCTCGTCGTCCGAATTCTGCTCGCGTGTCTTGTTCCGGCTGCGGCGCGGCGGCTTCTGAAAATCGGTGAGCGACCAAGTCCGATTCGCCCGGCCACTGAGGTGCGACACATAGACGGCGAAAGGATCGAGTCGCAGATCTTCGAAAAAGAATCGCATCTGCTCGATCAGTTCCGGGTCGTGACCGTCGAGTTCCCGCATGCGTTCCAGTCGCTCGAACAGGACGCAATCGGCACCCCAGCGGGCGAAGGCGCTCTGGCCCCACAGGATGTTGGACGAGTCCTTGATCAGCGGCCAGGCGACGCGGCTGGCCTCGGCCAATGCCATCAACTGCCCGTGGTAGGCCAGAAGATCGACCACCCGGGCGAACTGATCCACGTCATCGCCGGCGGTTTCGGCCATCTCCCGCGCCAGCACGTGTACACGTTCCAGCCGGCCGTTCGCGAGCGCGTTCTCGATGCGCCATTGGAGATAATATTTGCGGCTGGTCGCGTACACGTCCGGAAATCGCTTGCATAATTGATCCAACAGTTCTTCGCACCGATCTCGCTCACCGGATTTGACCGCGCTGTTGTAGAGCTTGTTCAGCATTTCAAACGCCATTTCGTCGTCCATCAGCTCTGGCTCGTCGAGTGTCTTGACGAAGAGAACTCGGCGGCCTTCGTCAGTCGCCTCTTTAAACTCGAGCCATCGAGCGTTGATGGCTTCGATGCGCGGGTCGGGCGGCGGTGCCGGGGTGGGTCTGGTCGGCGAGGGAAGTAGGTTCGGTTCCGAGATGCGGGAATCGGACCGTGCCGAGTCAGACACCGCAAGTTCCAGTCGCTCGGTCTCACTCTGGGAGAGCTCCAACTGCTCCGCCGCTTGATCCTTCAGCAGACAACACTTCTTGTACTTCTTGCCGCTTCCGCAGGGGCACGATTCATTCCGGCCACTTTTCATGATGGCACGCTCTCCCTCCTTGGGGGAAAATACGTGACGAGGAAATCTCCCGGCTTGCCAGTGAGTTGGCCCCAGGCTTCCCGCTTCCCGCCAAGGAACCAATCGTAGGGACGAGTTCGAGTCAGCTCAAATCGCCGCGCGTGATACGCACGATTTCGTCGACGCTGGTCGAGCCGTCGAGGACTCGGCCGAAGCCACATTGGCGGAGCGTGATCATGCGATTCTTCAAGGCGTAATGACGGATCTGCGAGGAGCTGGCGCGCTCGATGCACAAGTGGCGAACGCCCTCGTCGGTGCGGAGCAGTTCGAAGATGCCCATGCGGCCGGAGTAGCCGGTGTCGCGGCAGTCTCGGCAACCGGCGGGTTTGAAGAGTTGCTCGGGCAGCGGGCGCGGGAAGTCGGCGGGGACTTCGTCTTCAGTCGGGCGGAACGGCTGTTTGCATTTGGGGCACAGGCGGCGGACAAGACGCTGAGCCATCACGCCCTCGACCGTGCTGGCGCAGAGATACGGTTCGACGCCCATGTCGATCAAGCGCGTGAACGCACTGGGGGCGTCATTGGTGTGCAGCGTGCTGAAGACGAGGTGGCCCGTCAACGAGGATTGGATCGCGCTCTCGGCGGTTTCGTAGTCACGAATCTCACCGATCAGGATCACGTCCGGGTCGTGACGCAGGATGCTGCGCAGCCCGGCGGCGAACGTCAGGCCGATCTTCGGATGCACCTGGATTTGGCTGATGCCGTCCATGTGGTATTCCACCGGGTCTTCGACCGTGATGATCTTCCGCGTCGGGTCTTTGATCTCGTTGAGCGCGCTGTATAGCGTGGTCGACTTGCCGCTGCCGGTCGGGCCGGTGACGAGGACGATGCCGTGCGGTATCGAGATCAGTTCCTTGAACGGCCGGATGAAGTCCGGCGGCATGCCGACACTCGCCAGATTGAAGATCATCCGCCCCTTGTCGAGGATCCGCAGCACGATCCCTTCGCCGAACAGCATGGGGATGATCGACACGCGGACGTCGATCTCACGACCGGCGACACGCAGCTCGATGCGGCCGTCTTGCGGCAGACGCTTCTCGGCGATGT
>CAYSHJ010001212.1:0-2265 GCA_964430385.1 uncultured Planctomycetaceae bacterium | reverse complement strand
CACAAGTCCACGATCGCGTCTCGCGTCGCGGAGTTGCTCGGTGTCGATCACGGCCAAGTGAACGTCAAAGCCAAGACCGGCGAGAAGATCGGCCCCATCGGCCGACAAGAAGCGATCTCGGCGGACGCTGTCGTGTTGATTGAGTGGGCAATCTGATGAGCCACTGGAAACAATAGGCTCCTCCTCCGGAAGTTGTCGATTATCATGGTTCCGGATGCTGGTATGAAATGTCATTGACGGAGATGCTGTGATGAGCCAAGTCCTCCCAGTCAAGACGGTCTATTACCCGGAATCGGACGGTAAACCTATGGGCGAGACCGATTGGCACCGCCAAGCGATCGTGCGGCTGATCGAGCTGTTGCAGCAACAGTTCGCGGAGCAAGAGGTGTACGTCTCCGGTGACTTATTGGTTTATTTCGAGGAAGGGAATCCGAAAAAGTTCGTTGTGCCCGACGTGTTCATCGTTAAAGGCGTGCAGCCGAAGGCTCGTCGCATCTTCAAAATTTGGCAGGAGCAGCACGCTCCCGATGCCGTGATTGAAGTCACATCGCGGAAGACTCGAAAAAAGGATCACACTACCAAGCCGGAACTCTACGCCCGTCTGGGAGTCGCCGAATACTTCCTCTTCGATCCCGAACAAGACTATCTCGTCCCACCACTGCAAGGCTTCCGCCTGATCGATGGCGAGTATCAGCCGATCACACCGAATGACGACGGCTCGCTGACCAGCGAACAATTCGGCGTGCGAATTCGGCTGGAAGGCGAAGAATTGCAGCTCTATCACCTGCAAACCGGCGAACGACTGCTGACTGGTATCGAGCAAGCACGCCAAGCCGAACAACAGGCCCGGCAAGCGGACCAACAAGCCCGACAAGCGGAGCAGCGCGCCACCGCCCTCGAGGCCGAACTGGACCGACTGCAAGCCGCGCAGGCCAAGTGAACGCCAAAGCCAAGACTGGTGAGAAGGTCGACCTCATCGGCGGGCAAGAAGTGATCGCGGCGGATACGGTCGTCCTGATCGAGCGGAGCGCGAGATGATCGAGCAAACTCGGGACGCTTTAAGCAACGGACATCCGCCGGAAGTGAAATGCAAAAGGTTTTATCGCCTGCGTGCCGGACTACTTGGATTCGGTTGGGGACTGCTTGGTGCCGCCATCGGGAGCATGATTGGCCTGGTCGCGTATCTTGCGGTCTATGTTTGGTCTCAATCGCCGGTCTACGCACAGCGAATGTTCTCTCCGGGTTCGGATTCTTGGATTCCGTGGCTGGGCGCGACTGCCTCCGCAGTCATCAGCGGATATTTCGGATGCCGGCGAGTCTCGAAGCCCTTGCTGCTCCTGTGCTGCGTTGCCGCTGTATTGCTGATAACGTTTCTTGTCCCGGCAACCGCAAAGGGCAACAGATTTCGCCACGCCGAATTGCTTCAGAATCCGCTGGCGGATTTGGATCATTCGGCTGTCATCTTTTTCCTCGGTTGCCCGTTGGGTGTTGCTACCAGTTATTTCCTGTCAACTCCGGCTCGGATTCAAAAGACGTAGCCACGATGCGGCCACTCCTTGTCGGTTTCCGCCGACGGCGACAACATGCATGCGGTCAGTGAATCCGTCTTGAACCGCATCGCCCCTTTGTACGATTCTCCCGATGTGGAGCATCTTAAATCTCAAATTTGAAATCGCTCACCATGCCCATTCGCGTCTACAGCACACTGACTCGTCAGAAGGAAGAGTTTCAAACGGTCGAGCCGGGGAAGGTCAAAATGTACCTATGCGGGCCGACGGTTTATAAGCCGGCTCACATCGGGCACATGGTCGGGCCGGTGATCTTCGACACCATCAAGCGGTATCTGGCGTACTCCGGATATCAGGTGACGTGGGTCGTCAACATCACTGACGTGGACGACAAGCTCATCAACAAGGCCAATGAGTTGGGGACGACTGTCGTGGCGTTGGCTAAGAAGATGACCGAGGATTACCTCGACAACCTGCGGACGCTCGGCGTGGACGGCATCGACCACATGCCATACGCGACGCAGTACATCCAGGACATGCAGGAGATCATCGCCAGCTTGATCGAGAAGGGCTTCGCGTACCCGCTCAACGGCGACGTCTATTTCGAATGCACGAAGGACGCCGACTATGGCAAGCTCAGCGGTCGTAACCTGACCGAAATGCTGGCCGGCACGCGCGCGGAAACTCGCGACGGCAAGCACAACCCGGCCGACTTTGCGTTGTGGAAAGGCTCAAAGCCGGGCGAGCCGGCGTGGGA